>CACMHG010000096.1 GCA_902613475.1 K189A clade bacterium | reverse complement strand
CCTCGTAGTGTTGGTATTCATCCCAGGGCTGGGTCATGAGGTCAATGGTGCAACGCGATGGATTCGCCTGCCCGGATTCAATCTGCAGGCGGTCGAGGTGGCGAAGTTTGGACTGATGATATATCTCGCAGGATATTTGGCGCGCTATCACGACGATCTTGAACGATCACCAATACGAATATTTATCCCCTTGGCCATGGTGTTCGGGATCTGTGCTCTGGTCGTTGCTGAGCCAGACCTTGGCTCCGCGGCAGTGATTTTGGCGGCGACTCTCTCTGTGCTTTTTGTAGCCGGCGCCAAGCTCCGCTATGTCTCGTTCATGGTGGTTGGGGGTGGCGCGGCATTTGCGTTAATGGTTTGGCTTGAGCCTTTCCGTATGCGACGCATGGCCGCGTTCACGGATCCTTGGGCTGTTCCATTTGATACGGGTTATCAGCTAGTTCAAGCGTTAATTGCCTTCGGGCGTGGTGAGGTTTTTGGGTTGGGGCTTGGAGAAGGCATACAAAAACTGTCCTATCTGCCAGAAGCCCATAACGACTTTATCTTTGCGGTAATTGCAGAAGAGTTTGGCAGCATCGGTGCCATAGCCTGTATCGCTATATACAGTTTTTTTATTTTTGCAATTCTGGCAGTTGCCAAGCAGCGCTTGATGCTCGGTGATCGGTTCGCCAGCTACTGCTGCTATTTCGTAGGATTTATTTTCGCTTATCAGTTTATGGTTAACGTTGGCGTGAACGTCGGTGTTCTACCGACTAAGGGTCTGACGCTGCCCTTCATCAGTTATGGCGGTAACAGCTTGATGGTTTCCTGCGCGCTGTTCGCCATTGTGCTTCGTTGCAGCTGGTCAAAGGAGCCCTAATGGCGAACGCAAATTTTTACCAAATTCCAGAAATGGGTCGCATTCGGACGATCCACTTTGTTGGGATCGGCGGCGCTGGTATGAGCGGTATTGCCGAGGTACTTCTCAATCAGGGCTACTTGGTAACCGGGTCGGATTTGAACGAGTCGACTAACACTGAGCGCTTGCGTGAGAAAGGCGCGCATATCCACTTGGGACACGATGCGAAGTGGGTACAAGGTGCTGACGTGCTGGTGGTTTCATCAGCTATTGATCCGGCCAATCCCGAACTGGTGGCGGCGCGAAACCTTCGCCTGCCGGTAGTGCCTCGCGCACAAATGCTGGGCGAGCTGATGCGTTACCGTCATGGCATCGCCGTCGCAGGCACCCACGGAAAAACGACGACGACGAGTCTCATAACAGAAATTTTTCGTTGCGCTGAACTTTCGCCAACCTTCGTTATTGGTGGGCTCCTAAATAGTGCAGGCACCAATGCGGAACTTGGTGGGGGCCGATACCTGATTGCTGAGGCTGATGAGAGCGATGCATCCTTTTTGCATCTGCAGCCAATGACTGCAGTGATCACAAACGTCGACCAAGATCATATGGCAACCTACGATCATGACTTTGGCAAGTTAAAATCGGCCTACGTTGAATTCACCAACCGCCTGCCCTTTTACGGCAGCGTCTTCGTTTGTGCGGATGACGCAGAGGCGCTGGCATTGAGTGCTGCCTTCTCTCGGTCGGTAATTACCTATGGTTATAGCGATCAGGCGCAGTTTCGCGCGAGTGATGTGACCACCAATGGTCAGACATGGCGCTTCACTGCGCAGCGTGGTGAATTAGGCAGACCACTGCAGGTCAGTATCAAACTGCCGGGGCATCACAACGTGTTGAACGCTCTTGCCGCCATTGCTGTCGCAACAGAAGAGGGAATTGAAGATTCAGCCATTGTCGATGGACTAGGTGCTTTCGAAGGTGTTGGTCGAAGATTTCAAGTCACTGAGTCCGTCCGCATCGCCTCGGCTTCGTTTTCCCTCGTCGATGACTACGGCCATCATCCGACTGAGGTTGACGCAGTGATTAAAACTGCAAGAGAGGTTTGGCCTGATAGACGGCTTGCGATGATCTATCAGCCCCATCGCTATAGCCGAACAAAGGATCTGTTCGACGA
>CACMHG010000095.1 GCA_902613475.1 K189A clade bacterium | reverse complement strand
CGTATGGTACCGATTCTCGATTTTGTGTCAATCGACTCGGTGATCGCTGACGTCGAAATTTTGCCGGTCTCTCCTAGTCCTGGGAAGACTCTGGTATCCCCTGCCCCTTAAACATCCAGCGCGTCCATACCGATTGCATCAGCGGGTCGAGCCAACGGTAAAGCCTGCCGGAGACCACAATGGCCTTACCCAGCTCCACTCCGTCGATGCCTTCGCGAACCACTTCCTCTGCACCGTACCAAAGCCAGCTTGGCGTGGTTTGTTTGACGTCGTCCATACCCGCTGTGGCGTGGAAGTCGGTGTGGGTGAAGCCGGGGCAGAGGGCGCTGACGTTTACCCCCTGCCCCTTTACGGTCAGCGCCAGCGCTTCAGACAATGCGATGACATAGGCCTTTGACGGCCCATAGTGGCTATCGCCGCCGCTGGCGATACGTCCGGCGACCGAGGCCACGTTAATCACCCGCCCATGGCCTGCTGCAATCATCGCCGGCATCAATCGATGACATAGCTCAGTAATGCTCGTCATCATCAGTGTGAGGTAGGCCTGATGGGCCTGCCAGTCTGAGTCCTGAAGCAATCTCGGACCTGAGGCACCGGCGTTGTTTACCAAGTAGTGCAGCTGTATGCCGGCCTCTGCTACCTGCGTGGCAATTGTTTCGGGCGCGCTGGGGTCACTAAGGTCTGCCGAGATGAGCGTAATGCCTACGCTTGGGTGCTCAGATTCAATGCGCCGTTTTACCTCACTGAGTTTCTCGATGCGCCTTGCCACCAAGACAAGATTCAGCCCTTTTGCTGCAAGCTGGCGCGCAAATTCTGCTCCTAGACCCGCCGAAGCTCCCGTAATTAATGCTGCACCCATATCTGTCCTGCTCTAACGCCCTGAATGCTCGGGTTGCCTGGCTCGGCGACGTGGGTGGCTCTGACCACCTTTACCGACCGGTTCGGGTCCAGATGGTGGGCTTGCTCAACAAACACCTCGCGGTGTGCTAGCTGGGGTTCCTCGGCGATGGTCGCAAAATCTTGTATCGCTGACACCGGCACGCCGATGGCGTCCAGTGTTTGCAGCCAGTGCTCTGTGGTCTTGGCAGCAATTAATGGCGCGATCAACTCATGCACCTCGTCCCGTCGCGCCAAGCGCACAGTGGGCTCGTTAAATTCCGCATAGCGCTCTGGCATACCCAGCTCGGTAAAGAGCGCCTGTACTTGCGTCTCTTTCATGGCAATAACCTGCACATAGCCGTTACTGCTGGCAAATACATTTGAGGTGGGTTGTTTGGTGGGGGAGGCATTACCATTTAGCTCTGGTGCCTTGCCGGTGACCAGGTAACCGGTCATCTGAGGTGACTGCATAAACATGGCCGTGTCGAGCATCGAAACATCCACGCGCTGACCCTCGCCGGTGTTGGCTCGCCGCAAGAGCGCCGCGGTGATGGCAAACGCAGCGTTCAGCGCAGTGCTCATATCCACGGAGAAATAACCCGATCGCACCGGGCCGGTCTCAGCATGCCCGCTGATACTCATCATGCCCGAATAGGCCTGAATGGCACCGTCGAAGGCAGGCAGACTTGCCCGAGGGCCGGTTTGGCCAAAGCCAGAAATTGAGGCATAGACCAAGTCGGGTTTAATGGCCTTCATGGCCTCATAGCCAAAACCCAGGCGCTCAATTGTGCCCGGTTTGAAGTTCTCTACGATCACATCGGCCTTGGCCACCAGTTTGTGCACTATCTCCTTGGCCTTGGGATTTTTCAGATCAAGGGTCCAACTGCGCTGAGGAAATTGCGCTGAAGGGCAAGCTTGAGGGATTCAGAGAGGCTTTAGACCTTGCGAGACTCGTAAAAGAGGACCGATTTGAGGAACTGTTCGCTCAAACGCATCTCGAGGTGCATGGCATGACTACCAGAGCAAAGAACCTTTCAATCGGAGTGCCCGCACAACAGCTCACCATGAATGACTGGGAAAAATTCGACAAGCCAACCGTAGTTAGGCGCCGAGGCGCTGAAAAATAACAGCCCCTATTCACGACCCGGATTAAAAAAATCGTAATCCAGGTTGTTAGCCTCGGTGATCG
>CACMHG010000094.1 GCA_902613475.1 K189A clade bacterium | reverse complement strand
TTGTGCCAAAACGTGTTACGCATCGCATGGAATCCGATAAGGTTTTGAGGCAAAGGAGAAGAACACCATGACACAAATAAAATACGACTTCGGCAGCGGACGATCTGACCCGGCGACGTTTCCAGTGGCGGCGCTACAGGCGGCCGCTAACAAAGTGATTGAGGAACAGGCCGAAGCTCTCACGCAATACCCGGGTGATTTGGGCCACGCGGGCATGCGCGCAGCCATGGCTCGGCGAGAGGAGGATCGCGAAGGCATCTGCATCGATCCAAACCATCTGCTGCTCACTAATGGCTCCATGCAGGGGGTGACACTCACCGCCGAGGCACTGCAGGAAAATCACGGCGATACGGTGCTGGTGGAAGAGTACTGCTATCCCGGCACGCTAAGCGCCTATCGCTCTTTAAAATACGACATGGTGGGCATACCGTTAAACGAGGGCGGCATGTGTCCTGACGCAGTGGAACGGGAGCTAGACCGCCTACACAAGGAAAAGCGTCTACCAAAGTTCATCTATACGATTTCGACCTATCAAAACCCTACGGGCTTCGTCATGCCCAAGGCCCGCAGGCTGCAGATTATTGAAATGGCCAAGCACTATGGCGTGCCCATTGTGGAAGATAACTGCTACGCCGATGTGCATTACGACGGCCCATTAGAGCCAGCATTTTACGCGTTGGATGACGATCCCAACCAAATCTACCTGTGCTCGCTTTCCAAAATTTTGGCGCCGGGGCTGCGTCTGGGCTACATCTATGCACGTCCGCCCATGCTCGAAAAGATAATGAGCCGCCGCCATGACGCAGGCAGCAACTATCTTGCTGCTGCCATCGCCGCGGAGTTTTACCAAGACGGTATTCAAAAGCACGCCAAGGCCACTAACCCGGTGCTGAAAGAAAAACGCGACCTCACCCTAGACGGATTGGCAACCGAGTTAGGAGACATCTGCGTTTGGTCTGAGCCTGTCGGTGGGCTGTTCATTTGGGTTCGTCTACCCGACGACGTTGATACCAAGGCCCTGCATCCCATGGCGCTAGAGCAAGGCGTGAACTTCTTGCCCGGCCAGAGTTTTCACTATCAGCGTGATCGCGTGCCCTATCTGCGTCTGGCCTTCGGGCATCTGACCTTGGAGCAGATTCGTGACGGCCTACCTATTTTGGCGCGCTGTATTAAGAGCTGCCGAAGCAGCAATGAAGGGCGGGAATTCGCTAGCCTGTTTGGCGAGTAAATACAAAATTCGACTATGGTAAAGACCCTAACAAGGCAACCCAGGAGGTCCGATGACGACCATGCTTACATCCGGTGACCAATTTCCGGACATCGTCCTAACCAGTGCGGCAGGCGATACCCTATCCCTACCCGCTGATTTGGAAAGCCCTTACACCATCGTGCTGTTTTATCGCGGCCATTGGTGACCCTACTGTCGCCGGCTGTTGGCCGGCTACGAAGAGCGCCGTGAAGCGTTCTCAGCAGAAGGCGTTAGCATCATTGCCGCCACAGTAGATTCCCAAGAAAAAACACAAGAGGTAGCGGCACCGCTGAATTTTCCTGTTGCTTATGGCGTTACCCGCGATATTGGTAATGCTCTGGGATCATGGTGGGATGAGCGGCGAGATTTCATTCAACCCAGCGAATTCGTGCTGAACCCCAAGGGCAAGGTAGTGTTTTCTGCCTACAGCAACGCCCCGGTGGGGCGTATGGACCCTGCAGAGACCCTAACGCTGATCAAATACTTGAACAGCGTGACACGCTAGACCGCTAGGCTAACCCGCCTTTAACGCGAGATTCAGCACGGCCCTGTAGCTGGGCTGAATCTCCATTTTCTCGCCGAAGCCTTTGTCGAGCAGCATGCGATGGGCATCTGCCAGCTTGTAATGCGGGCAATTCACCACCAGATGGTGTTCGAGATGGTAGTGCACGTTATAGGGTGCAATCAGCGCCCGCTCCCACCAGCTCGCAAGGGTTGTTCGTGTGTTACGCAGGCGGTCATCGTTATCTGGCACCACCGAATGCTCGCCAATGTTCCGTAGCCGTACAACGAAGCGATTCCAGGTAAAGGCAGGCAAAATC
>CACMHG010000093.1 GCA_902613475.1 K189A clade bacterium | reverse complement strand
CCGCCCAATGTTCTGATGCAGAGTACTGAGTTTTGGACAAGCCTGGTCGGGTACTTTTGCCACGGAGGTCCTGGCTCTGCTCGGTGCAGATGTAGTTCAGATCGGTGGTATTCAGCGTCCAGACGTATGGCGGCGCGTGCGTACGGAGGTGCCTGAAGGCGTAAGAGACGCAAAAAAAAATCAACATCCGCTCAATACTTCAGCTTTGTACAACTCGGTTAACCTGAACAAGCGTGAATTGACGTTAAACATGAAAGAGCCCCGCGGAATAGAGCTTTTTTGGCAATTGGTGCCAGGATTCGACATTTTGCTGGACAACTTTCGCGCCACTGTAATGCCTGGTTGGGGTGTTACTCTCCAGAAATTAAACGAGCTTCGTCCAGGTATTGTTTGGGCATCAATCTCTGGGTATGGAAGCGAGGGCCCGTTTAGGGATTTTCCTGCCAACGGCGCAACAACCGAACCAATGTCTGGATTCTCTTCACTCCATGGTTATGAAGGGGACGAGGGCATGAACACCGCAGGACTTTATCCCGATCCCACCTCAGGCTATGTGTTAGCAGCCGCGATACTTGCGGCGCTACATCATCGGGACCAAACCGGTCTCCCTCAGCGTGTTGATCTTTCTATGATGGAAGCCGTAGCAGTGCTGTGCGGAGACGCGTTAGTTGAGTTCGGCCTCTCAGAAAAACTGCCAACGCCGATGGGCAACCGCCATCCCACCCATGCGCCACATGGTTATTTCAAGTGCCTTGATGACGAATGGATTGCGATCGCCGTAGAAACTTCCGAACAATGGCTCGGTTTAGTATCGATTGTGGGAGATAATTTAAGTGCGTCTAGATGGATGTCAGCAGTTAATCGCAAAGCCGATGAATCAGAGTTGGATGAGCTTTTGAGTGTCTACTGTGCAAATAAAGATGTGAAAGAGTTAGAGAGGAATCTCAATGATCGTGGAGTCATCGCAGCTCGCGTGGTGCCTCTTCTTGAACTCTATTCTCACACTAATAACCCGTTACATCGCAGCGGGTTTATACAAACGGTTGAGCATGCTGAGGCGGGCGCATCATACCTGCCTGGCAGCCCGTGGCATTTTTCTGAATCGGCAGATTTGCGCCTGAAGGCCGCGCCACGCGTGGGAGAGCACAGTGCAGAGATACTTGCCCAGGAGTTAGGAATAAAACCAGATCAATATGAGGAATTGGTATCAGCTGGAATAACAGGCACTATTGAGGAGCATATTGCTAGCAAAGCGACTAAGTCTTGAAGCGTTTAGCAATCGAAGCGACGCATGCAGCGCTTCCCCGCAGAGCGCGTCTGGTCAAGATGGGGATCGCATCCATTTAGATGGACCGCAGTCTCTTACTATCCGCGGCGCCGACACAACTCGTGCAGATGGTCAGCGCCTATAAGAGAAGTATGTTGGAGTCGTCCGCCTCATAAGGAGTGGCGATACATAGTTTGATGTTCATAGCTGTGGCAACGTGCCCGGTTCTGAACGTTTTTCAAAGCGAAGTCAATGATGCTTCGAAACGTTCACGTAAACCATTGCAAGCGCCGCAAGATTGGATTTAATTGATTTTATTGCGAATAATCCTACCGCCGCTATTTCCGTTCAGTTCGTCATTCTCGAGGATAATCTTTCCATTAACGAAAGTGTTAAGGTAGCCAACCCCACGCTGGATCAGTCGGGGTGCTCCTCCGGGAAAATCATAAACGCGTTTTGGCTGGCGTTCTTCCACCCTCGATATATCCAGGACGTTTATATCTGCTTTGTTGCCTACTGCCAACGTACCTCGATCCGGCATCCGCAATACTCGGTTCTGCTTCGCAGTGAGCATATGGATCGCCTCTTCTTTTGAAAATACGCCCATATCTCTGTGCCAATGTGACAAAAAGAAGCTAGTCCAACCAGCATCCATGACTAGACTAACGTGTGCCCCCGCGTCGCCCACTCCGGGCACAATCCAATCGCAGTTTAGGTAGTCTGGTAAAACGCTTAGGTCTTCGTTGACAAATCGTACATGAAAAAGCCCTAGACCATCTGATTCAATTTGCAAGCGAAGCCACATTTCAGCGGGGTGCTCTCCCGCAGAGGACGCGAGGTCGATCAAGCTTTGATCGTCGGGCTGGGTGTAGACAGGTCTCTCCCCCGTGCCAATCCAAAAAGTTT
>CACMHG010000092.1 GCA_902613475.1 K189A clade bacterium | reverse complement strand
CATAAGCGCACACACAAACCTTTACGGTACTTTTTATGACCGATTCAGAACACAACGCTTGGCTAGAGGCAGCGCTGGCCAACACATTGGCTGGCGAGCCCGTCGAGAACATAACGACCAGTAGTAATGAAATAGGCATTCACGATGCCTACGCCCTACAGCGCGAACTTGTCGGCAGACTTGAATCCCACGGCGGTTGGGGTGAGGTCTATGGATACAAAGCAGCCTTAACCGCAGAACCCGCCCAGCAAGCCATGGGCATTAGCGAGCCAATTATTGGCGTTTTATTCGAGCATGCGGCGTATCAAGCCGACAGTGCAACGGCCGTTGCGACGGACCGACCCGTGCTGCTGGAGACCGAAGTAGGCTTTACCCTGCGCAAGGAAATTACCGCGCCGGTCGCTGAGGACGACGTTTTCGATGCCATCGCCTGCTGCTGCGGCATGATTGAACTTGCCTCCCCCAATCTCCAACAACGCCCTACAAGTGCTGACCTTATCGCGAACAACGCAGCCTCCTACGGCTGCATTGCTGGGGCATCAACAGCGCATCCCTTGGACATTGATGTTGATGCCTTACCGGTCTCTCTCACCCGTATCGACGCCGAGCAGCAAGCGCTTCATACCGCCATGGCAGGTAGCGTGATGGCCGGGCAGCGCGATGCCCTGATTTGGCTCATAAACCGAACCCTGGCCCAAGGCTATGAACTGCGACCTGGGCATATGCTGATGACAGGATCGATTGGCAGCATGCATCCGGGCAAGGTGGGCAGGTATCGCGCTGAGTTCGGTGCGCTGGGCGATCTTACTTTCGCTCTAGACTAGTACCACTGCCAGCCCAATCGTCAGCTGAAGGGCGCAGAACTTTTTGACTCATGTCCGTCGCTGCGGCATTTCCTTAAAAGAATATATTGCTTGTCAGTTATTCTTTTTCATTCTGTTTCACCCACGGTTAGAGTGCCGCGCCATCGCTGCTTGGCTCGACATTTTCGACCACGGTCACGCCAAATCAGCATAGTGAACAGCAAATGAGGATCTTCAATGTCAGCCTATCTCGACCTTATCGACCAGACTCGTCAGACCATTGGCGCCAAGCAAGAATGGAGCGCCATCAACGCGGAATACGCAGTGCGAATGCAGCTGCAGAATCGTTTCAAAACCGGGCTGGAAATCGCCCAATACACCGCAGACATCATGCGTCGCGACATGGCTAACTACGATGCAGACTCCAGCAAGTACACCCAGTCGCTAGGCTGCTGGCATGGCTTCGTTGCCCAGCAGGTCATGATGAGCGTGAAAAAACACCAGCAGACGACTGACCGCAGCTACATCTATTTGTCTGGTTGGATGGTCGCGGCACTGCGTTCACAGTTTGGCCCCCTACCTGACCAGAGCATGCACGAGAAGACTACGGTCTCGGATCTGATCGAAGAAATTTATACCTTCCTAAAGCAAGCCGATGCACGAGAGCTACGGCATATGTTCGTTGAGCTAGATGAGGCTCGCGCAAATGGCGGCGATGCAGATTCCATAATTCAGCGCATCGACAATTACGAAACTCACGTCGTGCCGATTATCGCTGACATCGACGCTGGCTTTGGTAACGAAGAAGCAACCTACCTGCTAGCCAAGCGCATGATCGAAGCCGGTGCCTGCGCGATTCAGATTGAAAACCAGGTCTCTGACGCCAAGCAGTGTGGCCACCAAGCAGGCAAGGTCACCGTACCTCACGAAGACTTCGTCTCGAAGATCAATGCCGTGCGTTACGCATTCTTGGAGCTTGGCATCGACAACGGGATTATCGTTGCGCGCACGGACTCACTGGGTGCAGGCCTTACTCAGAAGGTGCCGGTATCCATTCAACCTGGAGACCTCGGCAGCAAGTACAACGAATTCCTCGACACCGAGGTGATCGAAGACGTCTCTGAGCTGCAGGATGGCGATATTACCATTCGTGCCGGCGGCAAACTTGCCAAGCCAAAGCGTTTGGACAATGGCCTGTATGCCTTCAAAGAAGATACAGGCTTCGACCGAGTCGTACTCGACTGCATCACCAGCCTCGAGCACGGAGCAGACCTGCTGTGGATCGAGACCGAAAAGCCAAATGTTGAGCAGATCGCAGCGATGGTAAATGCCATCCGCGAAGTGCGACCTGAAGCCAAGCTGGTGTACAACAACTCGCCATCGTTCAACTGGACCCTGAAGTTCCGCGAGC
>CACMHG010000091.1 GCA_902613475.1 K189A clade bacterium | reverse complement strand
TCCACGCCACATGGTCGATATCCAGTTAAATACCTTAACCCCGGTTGGCACGGCAATCAGCATGGTGCTGTACATGAAGAACAGCTGGCCCGCCAAGGGCATACCTACCGTGAACATGTGGTGTGCCCACACAATAAAAGACAGGAAGGCGATAGAAGCAACGGCGTAAACCATAGAGGTGTAGCCGAACAACCGCTTACGTGCGAAGGCAGGAATAATGTGCGACACGATGCCGAATGCCGGCAAGATCATGATGTACACCTCCGGATGACCAAAGAACCAGAAGATATGTTGGAACATAACCGGGTCGCCGCCGCCTGCTGCATTAAAGAAGCTGGTATTAAAGTGAATATCGAAAAGCATCATGGTCACCGCGCCAGCCAACACAGGCATAACGGCAATAAGAAGATATGCGGTAATCAGCCACGTCCAGACAAACATGGGCATCTTCATTAAGGTCATGCCCGGTGCCCGCATGTTCAAAATGGACGCGATGTTAATGCTGCCCATGATGGAGGAAGCACCCATCAGGTGAACGGCGAAAATAAAGTAGGTAACCGAAGGCGGCGCATAGGTTGTGGAGAGCGGTGCATAGAACGTCCAACCGAAATTGGGACCACCACCTTCCATGAAGAGTGTCGATATCATCATGCCGAAGGCAAATGGCAGTATCCAGAATGACAGGTTGTTCATTCGCGGTAGCGCCATGTCCGGCGCGCCGACCTGCATAGGAATAAGCCAGTTAGCCAAGCCGACAAAGGCCGGCATAATGGCCCCGAATACCATGATCAAGCCATGGTTCGTGGTCATCTGGTTAAAAAATTCTGGCTGCACGAACTGCAGGCCTGGCTGAAACAGCTCTGCTCGGATGACCAGGGCAAGCACACCGCCCACCAAGAACATGGCAAAACTGAACCACAAATAAAGGGTACCAATGTCCTTATGGTTGGTCGTAAACAACCAACGCTTCAGACCTTTTGCTGGGCCATGGTCGTGGTCGTCGTGATGATCTGCGTGAATAACTTCGCTCATGACTATTCCTTACTGACCGTTAGATAAATTAATGACGTCTTGCGGCTGGGTCATATCGCCCACGTCGTTGCCAAAGGCATGGCGCTGATAGTGCACGACTGACGCAAGCTGGGCTGGGTCAAGTTGACGTCCGAAAGCTTGCATTGCCGTGCCGGCCACACCGTTGATCACCAAATCAAGATGCTCACCCTTAGGACCTTGCGCAATTGCGGATCCTGCAATCGCTGGAAAAACCGGTGCCACACCTTCTCCATTCGCCAGATGACAGGACGCGCAATAGGTACCGTAAACACTTTCACCCTGGGCCATTAACTCTTCGTGAGTCAGAGCATCTCCCATGGTTTCCTGACGGGCCATGTCTAGTGACACTTTTGAGGCATACCATGCATCAAACTCCGCCTCAGGCATAACCTCGACAACAATCGGCATGAACCCATGATCCTTTCCACACAGCTCCGTGCACTGACCGCGATAAATGCCCGGCTCCTCGACAATTGTCCATAGCTCGTTCAGCATCCCCGGCACAGCATCACGCTTGATGCCGAAATCCGGCACCCACCATGCGTGAATCACATCTTCCGCGGTAATCAAAAAACGTACTTTGCGATTGGTTGGTATACGAAGGTGCTCATCTACCTGTAAGAGATAATTCTTACCCTTTGAAGACTGGTTATAGATCTCTTCCCGCGGTGTGGACATGACCGAGAAAAAAGACAGGGTATTATTGTAGTCATCATCAAGGTACTTGTACTGCCACTTCCATTGGTAGCCGCGCACCTCGATCGACATATCTTCCCCACCGGTGTCATACATTGCGATCAGCACCTGAGTTGCAGGAATTGCCATCACGATGAGTATGATGGTTGGCACAATCGTCCAAGCCAGCTCGAGCTTGGTGCTCTCGTGGAACGTAGCAGGCTCCGCGCCTCGAGACTTGCGATGGCTAAACACCGACCAAAAGAGTACCCCGAACACTACAACCCCAATGGCTACACAGATCAGGAAGATGGTCATGTGCAGGTCATACACTTGGCGACTGATGTCCGTAACACCCACACGGAGATTGAGTTCGTCAGCAGCGGCAAGGCCCGCTAGCAGCAACGACGTCATCCCTACAAGGGTGCGCATAAACTGTTGTTTCATTTGCTCTATCTCTCTCACTAAATTCGCGATGCCATAGCCATCGTTTTGTGGCTTGTTCG
>CACMHG010000090.1 GCA_902613475.1 K189A clade bacterium | reverse complement strand
TCGCCGTCCTGCTTCAGCACATCATGCTTTGCCGCCAAACCGGTAACGAAGCCATCCAGAAATCCTTCAGGCACCTCGTTGCCGTGGGCGTCGAGCACGGCATCCGTGGTCATCAAATGACCGACATTTCGCACGAGCATCAAGCTGCGACCGTGCATGACGAGGTCACCCCCGGCAGCAGCCGTATAGTGTCGGTCCTTATTCAGCTTTCGAACGATCTGACGACCGCCCTTATCCATCACCTCTTCCAGGGTACCCTTCATCAGGCCAAGCCAATTGCCGTAAACCACACACTTGTCTTCAGCGTCTACCGCAGCAACTGAGTCCTCGCAATCTTGAATGGTGGTCAGCGCAGATTCGGCGACGACATCTTTGACGCCAGCAGGATGAACCGCGCCAACCGCATCTTCTCGGTCAATCAAAATGTCTAAGTGCAGGCCGTTATGCCGCAGTAGGATGCTGCTGGGGTCTTCTTCTCCCACAAAACCGACAAACTGGGATTCATCCTGCAGCGCTGTGTTGCCGCCATCTGCCAAGATACAGCGCAGATGTGCCACGCCATTTGTGTCCATTCCGATCCCATAGCTCACAACATCACTATGGCTGCCATGTGCCAAGGGCGTTACCTCATCAAGAACCTCAGCCACACGAGCAACTACTAGCTCTCCGCGCGCTGGGTTGTAGCTGCTGCCTTTTTCGCGGCCCGGCGCTTCGGGAATAATATCGGTGCCATAAAACGCATCGTACAAACTACCCCAGCGTGCGTTGGCAGCATTCAGGGCGTAGCGCGCATTCATGACCGGCACCACAAGCTGGGGGCCAGCTAGCGCGGCGATTTCGGCATCGACGTTGCTGACTTGAATCGAGAAGTCCTCGGGTTCCGGGAGCAGATAGCCAATCGACAGCAGGAACGCTTTGTACTCGGCCTCGTCAAATTGCGCTCCCTTTCGAGCCAGATGCCACTCATCAATCTGTCTTTGCATATACTCACGCACAGACAGCAGTTCGCGATTTACAGGCCCAAGATCTTTCAAGCAGGATTCAAACCCCGCCCAGAACTCATCCAGCTCAACGCCGGTGCCCGGCACCACTTGCTGAGCCACAAACTCATCTAATTGGCTCGCTACCTGCAGTGTGCCGCGCTGTACTCTGTTTTGTGACATCGCTCCGTCCTGTCTGACTTTACGTAGGCGCGCAGTATATCGCTTGCAGAATGCAAAATGCGTGGAATACGCTGCTACGACTTGGAATACCTCCCTTGCGGATTTTTCAACCATGAACACATGATGTGCGTGGGGAAAGTCTGACGTGCTAAATTCTACGCAGCGAATACCAATGGAGAAGCAGATGGGAAATCGATTGGCGGGCAAGCGTGTATTGGTAACCCAAGCCGATGACTACATGGGCCCCGCGACCATCGAATTGTTTACCGAAGAGGGTGCCCAGGTTTTGGCAGACCACTCGGATTTAACTGCGGCGGGTCGCTGCTCGGCGTTGATTGAGGAGCACGGTCATATTGATGTCTTGGTGGCCAATCTGGCGTCGCCCAACTTTACCGGCATACCAGCAACCGAACTCGCTGACGACGACTGGCACTGCACCTTCGACATGATGGTGCACCCACTGCATCAGCTATGTCAGGCCGTTGTGCCACAAATGATTGAGCGTCAGGCCGGCAAGATTGTCGTCTACGGCAGCGCCACGGCCCTCAAGGGTATGCCGACAGTCACGGCCTATAGTGCAGCGAGGGCAGCCCAAGCAGGTTACATCCGATCCCTAGGCGTTGAGGTTGCCAAGCACAACATTCAGGCAAACCTAATTGCCCAGAACTATGTCGAGAACCCGGTCTACTATCCGCCCGAACTACGCGAGAAAGAGTCGTTTCAAAAATCCCTCGCCAGACAAGTACCCTTGGGACGCCTGGCCACCGCCAGAGAGGACGCACTCTTTGCGCTATTTCTCGCATCAGGTGAAAGCGACTTTTTTGTGGGTCAATCCATCGCCTTCAGTGGCGGCTGGACACAGTGACATGCGACCAATTTGTGATCGACTTCGGGTAGCATACCCAGCAACATACTGTATATATAAACAGTATTTGAGCGCTTATGAAGTCTGTCCATGGGAAGCTGTCGGGGAAGCGCGTCAAACGGCGCATGCGTCAGGAGCCGAGGGCCATATTGCGTGGCTGTGAGCTCTGCGCTCACTTTGGGGTAGAGCCCGAGGCGCTGGAGTCCTATCTACAGGAGCGCGCACTCCCCTACCATAAAGA
>CACMHG010000089.1 GCA_902613475.1 K189A clade bacterium | reverse complement strand
CAGTGGCGCGCTCCCCTAGCATTGTAAGTGTCGACAAGTCAGGTAGCTTGTCGACTCATTTGTCGTAATCGAGTGTTTTCTATGTGAAGTTGCATCAAAACGACGAAACGGTGGGCGAAGTTTTCAGGCAAATAGGGAAAGAATGTGGATTCACAAGAAGAACATTTTCAGATCTTCGGGGGGCCAGCATCCCCCTATTCAATGAAGCTTCGAGCAGTCTTTAGATATCGACGAATCCCTCACTATTGGCTTGTCCCACAATCTGGATTTACAGGTGAGGGCAGGTTGGGGGAGGGTAGCCCAGATTCTCCCCTTAATCGAGCCGCTAAGGGCGTAGTACCCGTTGTTATGTTCCCAAACGGCGAATTCAAGTCCGATTCAACACCGATCATGCTTGAGCTTGAGAGTATGTATTCCAGCAGATCCATAATTCCGCCTAGTCCAAGCATCGCCTTCATCGCAAGGCTGATAGAGGATATGGCTGACGAGTGTATGCCGTTACCAATGTTTTATTTTCGATGGACGATCGATGCCGACTGGTGTGGTCGCAGACAGATGATCGGATGGAACGGCGCGTTAGCAGACCGGGAACTTAATCGCATAGCCAGCGCTTTTATCGAAAGGCAGCAGACTCAATTAGGAATAGCCGCTCAATTCTCGATATCCGACGTTCAGAAGAACGTTGAATCGATCTTAGGGGCCTTAGAGAGCGGCTTAAAGAAGTCGTTTTTTTTCTTCGGGACGCGTCCTTCGATAGCCGAGTTCGGCCTTTTTGGTCAGCTATCGCAGTATGTCGTGGACCCGTATATATCCTCAGTTACAAAAAAGCGCGCTGTTCGAACCTTTCAGTGGACGCAGTTGCTCGATGACTTGTCTGGTGTTTGTGGTGAGTGGGCGGATCCTGCGCAGTGTCTCACCGACGAGTTGTTATTCCTGGTCAAAACTCTTGCGCCTTATTATTTTTCCTTACAAGACATGGCAAGAGATTCTCGGGGACTAGATGATCTTGGGGATGAAATAAACGGGCCAGGCTATCGCCTAAAGTGCCTTTTATCCCTGAAGCAGGAGCTTGCGAATCTGCAAGTGACTGATCGCAATAACATTGAAGGATTCCTTAAATCGGCTGGATGTTGGGAGCGATTGCAGTTTCAGTCCGGCGAGCCGGAGAAAGTTGTAAAGATTGCACCGCAGTAGTGAGGTAGGTCCAAGGTCGTTAAGGAGCCGTGGGGTCAGAATTAACGAAAGAAATGTAGCCGAAGGAGAATCACGTGCGAACAGGGGAATTTACCGGATTCAGTGTGACTTTGAGAAATCCAGGAATTGCTTGGATTCAATTTAATACTCCGGAACGCCTGAATGGTTTGACCCATCGCATTAAGCGAGATCTTGTCGAAACCATAAATCAAGCGCAAATGGACAACGCAGTGCGCGTTATGGTGTTTACGGGTAGTGGAAGAGCGTTTTGCGCAGGCGACGATATTTCCGGCCAAAAGAAACCTATTTCTGGCGAACCGCTCATGCCTCCTATCCCAGCGGGACACGATAATGAAATTGGTACTTACGAAGGCTTAAGGCACCTGTCGCAGACGCTAAATTTGGCGCTACGCAACTGCGACAAAATTGCGATTGCAGCTGTCAACGGCATTGCCATCCAAACTGGAATGACCCTGGCCTTGGCCTGTGATTTCCGGGTCGCGGCGACGTCCGCAAAACTGGGAAGCGCGACCTTGCGTTTTGGCTTGCTCCCAGATGAGGGTGGGCAGTATTTGTGCGTCCAGTTGATGGGTGTCGCCAAGAGCATGGATTTTTTCATCAACAAACGAATTTTATCGGCTGATCAAGCTCTGGAGCTTGGGCTGCTCCATGAAGTGGTCGATGACCATGAGCTGGAATCGCGAGCCATGGAAATGGCAACAGATATAGCGAATGGGCCGCAAGTGGCGCAACGGCTGTTAAAACGATCAATTTACAACGCAGCTGATATGATTTTTGAGCAATCGTTAGATGAAATAGCTGCTAAAACCGCCATCTCAGACCATCACCCGGATGCCAAGGAGGGTGGTCTCGCGTTCCGCGAAAGGCGGGAGCCGAAGTTCAATGCGTGGTTGGACTAAGGTAATGTTTGAAATCCCTAAACCAACAGCCTTAGGAAGCGTCAGCAATCGCTATACCTACCTGGCGACCGGTTAGGAGCCCGAAACTGGGTTTTTAGAGAATCAAAAATTTATCGATCTAGCGACTTAAGGAAAAGATTGTAAAGAAAACCGTAGTGTCCTAATTGC
>CACMHG010000088.1 GCA_902613475.1 K189A clade bacterium | reverse complement strand
GGCCCTCTGTTCGCCGGCTGCACAACGGTTCTATATGAAGGTAAGCCCGTTAAAACGCCGGATGCCGGTGCATTTTGGCGGGTGCTGGCGGAGCACAAGGTTAAGAGTTTTTTTGTGGCACCTACCGCTTTTCGGGCGATGCGCAAGGAAGACCCAGATTGTCAGCTGTTGCAGAAGTACGATATTTCAAACTTGGAATACCAGTTTGTCGCTGGCGAGCGTTTGGATCCACCCACCTATCACTGGCTCAAAGAGCACCTTCACGTGCCAGTGATTGATCATTGGTGGCAGACCGAAACCGGTTGGTCTATTTGCGCCAACATGGCAGGAATCGAACTGCTGGAGCCTAAGGCGGGCTCGTGCTCTCTCCCTGCGCCGGGCTGGGATTTACGTGTGCTAGACGCCCACGGGCAAGAAGTAGGACCAAATCAGGAAGGTGCAATTGTCATCAAAGCACCGCTACCGCCCAGTGCCTTTCCTACTGTGTGGAATGACCACCAGCGTTTTGAAGACAGTTATTGGAGTGAGTATCCCGGGTTTTATCTGACCGGTGATGGTGGCTATCGCGACGAAGACGGTTATGTTTTTGTGATGGGGCGAACGGACGATGTGATCAATGTGGCAGGACATCGGTTATCTACAGGCCGTATTGAAGAGGTTGTAGCGGAACACTCGGCCATCGCAGAATGTGCCGTCGTAGGCATCGCGGATGCAGAGAAAGGCCAAGTGCCAGTGGGTTTGTTGCTGATGAAGGATGGTGTCAATCTTGACCCAGAGACATTGCAGGCTGAGCTGGTGCAAGCAGTGCGCAATGCGGTAGGGCCGATCGCAAATTTCAAACGCGCCTTGGTCGTTGCAAGGCTGCCGAAGACGCGATCCGGTAAAATTCTCCGCCAGGTGATTCGAAAGATGATTGATGGTGAACGTTATATTGTGCCCTCAACCATTGACGATCCGGCCATTGTCGACGAGTTACACGAAACGCTGAGCAGCCAAGGATGGATAAAATAGCGTGATCATTATGCAAGGCAGTATCCCCATAAAGTCGGGCCAATTCGATCGTGCGCTCGCCATGGCTCATGATCTAATCGCGGCAGCACGCGGTGAGGCGGGCTGCATCACTTATGAGTTTTACCGAGGACTGTCAGATCCGGACACCCTGGTGGTATTTCAGGAGTGGGAATCCATGGATGCACTGATGGATCATCTGTCTTCGCCCCATGTGGAGTCCTTTTTGCGGAGACTGCCAGAAATCTCCGACGGCGGTATTACGACCCGCCGCTATCTTGTGCAGGACGTGGAAGAGGCCGAAGCAGTAGTGGTCGTCGAGCAACCCCCGATCATCCACTAGCGGTTAAGAGTCCGGATCTTCAGGCCTAGGTTCGTCGACTTCATAGGTGGCATTGAACTCACGTAGTTTACGTACGAACAATGCCGTAACACCGCACAGGCTGAGTGAAAAAAACAGCTCGGCGACTGCCCAATAGAAAAGCTCTGGATCAAATACGATGAGCACGCCGTGAATAAAATACAGCGTGCTGACCAGGCATAAAAAGAACATACCCTTTAGCTGGCCTCTCAAAGCGGCTGGCAGGCAAAGTAGCAGGGGCAGAATTTGCAGCACTAACCAAACCACGTTGGCACTGGGATCCGGCAAGGGTTCAATGAAAATCTGGCGCATGCCGGTCACCCCAACAAGTGATCCGAATAAAATAAATGTGAGAAAAAGCCAGCCCTGCATAACGCTATCCTATGATTGGTGGATGTAGAAACACTGAATCGTCTACTTGGCTTGCTGCAGACGCAGCGACACCTCGGCCAATTGTTTGCCTGCACTTAGCGCCAGTGCCGCTTCGTGTTCGGTAAGCGCTGCGCCGCCTGCATCGCCCTGCACATGAGTCACCCCGTAGGGTGTACCGCCGCTTTGGGTCTTGTTGAGTTCCGGCAGGCTATAGGGCAACCCCTGAATGAGCATGCCGTGATGAAGGAGCGGAATCATCATAGTGAGCAGGGTAGATTCCTGACCGCCATGCAGCGAACCGGTCGAGCAAAATACGCTGGCGGGTTTACCCACTAGGTGGTGGCCAGCCCAAAGATCAGCGGTGGTGTCGAGAAAGTACTTGAGCGGTGCTGCCATGTTGCCGAAGCGAGTAGCACTGCCCAGCGCCAGTCCGCTGCGGCACTTTTTAATAACCCAACGATAAGTCGTCGTGGGCGCACAAGGTCGCCTCAACAAATATCCAGCGGGGTAAAGCTTTTCACTAAATCATCGAGAGCCTTCATCTCAGTCAAAAAAGGTTCAAGCTTATC
>CACMHG010000087.1 GCA_902613475.1 K189A clade bacterium | reverse complement strand
CGGCTTGTTCTCGCCGGTCGCCGCTGGCATCAGTGGATACCGATCTTTCACTGGCTCAAAGGATATTCCCGCTCAGACTTCAGCAGCGATTTTTCCGCCGGAGTCGTCGTCGGTATGGTGACCGTACCTCAGGCCGTTGCCTACGCCTACTTGGCGGGCTTGCCACCCCAGGCCGGTCTCTATGCCTGCCTGCTGCCCATGCTGATTTATGCCTGTCTGGGCAGTGCTCGACACCTGGTGGTTGGCCCGGTCGCTGTGGCGGCACTATTAGTCGCCGCCGCCATTGCCGAACATGCGCCAGATTACGGCAATGCACATCTGATGATCTCGAGCGTACTTTGCTTGCAGGTCGGCATGATATTGCTCGCCTTGAATTTGCTTCGAATGGGTGGCTTGGTAAATCTACTGAGTCACCCGGTGATTACCGGCTTGGTCAACGCCGCTGCGCTGCTGATCATCGTGTCACAGCTACCCGCCATTACAGGCATCGGCATCAACCAAACCAGCAGTCCGCTTTTGCAGATTTCGGCTTTGCTCCAAAGCATGGACGAACTGAACACCACGACACTCGCCATGGGTGCTGCGGCACTGGTGTTTCTACTGTATTCGAAGACACTCCTGCAGGGATTACTCAACCTCCTTGGAATGCGCGGCAACGATCACCCCCTCGCCAAAACCGGACCGCTGTGGATCGCACTATTGGGCATCTTGGTGGTCTCAATATTGGGGCTATCCGACACCACAGAAACGGTTGGTCCAGTTCCGGCGGGCCTGCCAGAACTGACGTGGCCGTCCATGGACTTGGCGCTTTGGCTCGCCCTGCTGCCATCGGCCGCAGTCATTGCCGCCATTACCTACATCGAAAGCTATTCGATCGGCGCAACCCTAGCCGCAAAGGAGCGCGAACAAGTCAGACCCAACCAAGAATTAATCGCCTTGAGCGCGGCTAATATCGGCGCCGCTGTGAGTAGCGCCTATCCAGTCGCAGGGTCTTTTTCTCGATCAGGTATGAATTACGCGGCAGGTGCGCGCTCTCCCGTCAGCTCAATTGTCTGCGCCGTCATCATCATAGGCACGCTGTTATTTTTTACCGACGCCTTCGCGAACCTACCTAAGGCAGCGCTGGCTGCCATTGTCATGGTTTCGGTTCTCAACTTGATCGACCTCGATAGCTGGCGCAACAACTGGAATACCTACCGCCAAGACTGCTGGACCGAGTGGGGTACTGCGCTCGCCGTGCTTGCTTTCGGTGTCGAAATCGGCCTGCTGTCCGGCGTACTTCTGTCCATCGCCTTTTTTCTGCGCGGTGCCAGCAAACCCGTGATCACTCAAATTGGCCGTCTCGGTGACAGTGAGCAGTTTCGTTCAGCGAAACGCTACCCCGTTACCCTGCATCATCATGTGCTGATATTGCGCGTGGACGAGAATCTGTTTTTTGCCAACGCCACACAAATCGAAGCGCGCGTGGTCGGCCGCGCCCTGCGCCGAAAAGGCACACGAGACGTGGTACTCGCCTGTGGTTCGGTCAATCGAATTGATAGCACAGGGCTCCACATGCTGCTGCGAATGAGTCGAACGCTGGCTGACGCCGGCATCGACTTTCACTTGAGCGAAATCAAGGGCCCCTTGATGCAGACCCTGGGTCCAGCCAACCTCGCAGCAAACATCAGTGGCGAGATTTTCTTCAGTAATGATGAGGCGCTTAACGCGCTGACAAATGAATCCCCCGCCGAGGAGACGGCTTCTTGAGCGTTCTAGACCGCTACGTAACGCGACAATGCCTGGTCGCTATCGCCACCGTAATCGCTGTGCTTGCCCTGCTGACCCTACTCTTCGCCTTAATAGAAGAGCTAGACGACAGCCATCCTGGCTACGGTTTTATGCAAGCGCTCGAATACCTCATGCTAACCATGCCAAGACGGATTGAAGAACTGATGTCCTATGGCGTGTTTATCGGGCTGCTGCTGGCGCTGGGCAACCTATCTGAAGGTGGGGAACTCACCGCCTTCCGCGCAGCCGGTGTCTCTCCCTATCGAGTCCTCGCGGCATTATCACCAGCCCTGGGCGTATGTTTACTGTTTGCCTTGACCATGAGCGAGTTCGTATCCCCTGCCGGAGAGCGCGCGGCAGAGCAACTCAAACGTAGTGCAATCGCCCGTTCAGTGCCCTCGACAACGGACCAAGCCCGTGAAGCAGGCACATATGTTACGCCCCAGGACGGCATTTGGTTACGCCGGCCAGCAGACCAAGGCGCAGAGTTTGTGCACATTGCGGGCATGAATCGCTTCGGTGAAATAACCGACATTCAGATTTATGAAGTGGACGAGAACA
>CACMHG010000086.1 GCA_902613475.1 K189A clade bacterium | reverse complement strand
GCGCGGTATGGCAGTAGGTTCGCAGATGCAAAACGACTACTCCAAACTGCCCGAGGAAGAAATCGCCGCACTGCGCGCTCTGCTCTACAACCAACGGGCGAGACCTGCGCCGGAATCGGGCGGTCTTGAGGCGTGATAGGCTGCTCTCAAGAATCTAACAAATGATATTGGGGGAGATTCATGCAGGCCATCGAATCAATTGAAGCGCTCGAGGCTCAATACGGGAAAGTCTCACCGCTGGCTCTAAGCAAGGTCTGTGATCACATTACAGTCCTGTATCAGCGATGGATTGAGGCCTCGCGTTTCATGATTTTGTCGACAGTGGGGCCGGGCGGCACCGATGCCAGCCCTCGAGGCGACAGTGAAGAAGTCGTGCGTATTGTCGATGCGAAAACGCTCTGGCTACCGGACTGGAAGGGTAACAATCGCCTCGACTCTCTTAAAAATATAGTCGAAGACGGACGTCTCAGCCTGATGTTCATGGTGCCCGGCTCAGACACCGTGGTGCGGATTAACGGCGAGGCCATTGTCACGGCAGACGATGACATCACCGGCGCATTTGAGCGTGACGGTGTGTTGCCCTGCACGGTGACGGTGATCACGGTAAGCGAGGTATATTTTCAATGCGCCAAGGCGCTGATGCGATCAGGCCTTTGGCAGGCCGGCGATGCCAGCACGGAAATACCCACTGCAGGCGAGTTTTTGCAAGAGCAGGCACCGGAATTTGCAGCGGCAAGTTACGACAAGGGTTACCCCCAATACGCCAAGGAACGTCTGTGGTAGCCGACCTAGTCTTGGTGGGCTGCCCTTCCCTCGTAGTCGATGGTCATCTGACGCACATCACGCACAGTAAATACTAATAGCGTTGGCACGATGACCAGTGCTGCTGCAAGCGCCAGGGACAATTGGTGCCCCAGCGTCTCGTAAATTAGGCCAAACGCGACGATGCCTAATGGCGCTAGGGCGATAGACCCTAGGTGATCGTACGCTGAGACTCTCGACAGCATGTGTTCGGGCACTTTTTGCTGAAGTGTCGTATACCAAAAGACACCGAAGATTTGACCGGCAATTCCCGCGATGAAGGCGGCCAGTGCCACTGAAAAGACGCTTAAAGGAAACGCGAGCGCAATCGGCACTAAGGCAAAAAACAGCACGCAGTAGCTGGCCACATACATGGGATGTCGGGGACGCAGTTGCATTCCTAGAAGCCCGCCAAGCAAAGTACCCACACCATGGGCTGATGCAATAAAACCCCAGTCCGTCGGGCCATTCATAAGGTCTCGCGTTACCGCAGGCCCGAGTAGCCCGAATACTGCCTCACCGGCGGCCACAATGAGCGAAAACTGCAGCACGATCACCCACAACCATGTGTGACGCGTAAATTCCTGCCAACCCAGACGCAGGTCCTGTAATACGGACTTTGGCGCAGGACGCTGCTGGGTCATCGGTCGCAATAACAACACCAACACCGCAGAGAACCCGAAACTCAGTCCGTCGATCAACAAGGTCGTGCCCGGTCCAACAGTTGCGACTAACACACCTCCCAGAGCTGCTCCGCCGGCGACCGCACTGTTACGAGCGATACCGAGTAAGGCGTTAGTCGCCTGCAGCTCGTTCTTGGGCACTAGCTGAACGATAAGTCCCGTCGCTGCGGGCGCATGGAATGCCACAGCAAGGCCGTTGATCAACATACACGCGGTTAACAACGGTACCGTGGCGGTATCTGAAATAAACAGGGCCGCCATGGAGCATTGCGCAGCCATGGCGGTAATCTCAGCAAGGATCGTCACGTGCTGCCGTGATGTGCGATCGGCCACAACACCGCCGAGTAAAAGCACGACGATGGATGCGGCAGTGGGTGCGGCGATCACGAAGGCAGCGTCCGCGGCGGAGCCCGTCAGCTCAAGGACACCGAAAGCCATGGCGATTGGAGCCATGGCCGTGCCGGTATAGCTGATCAAGTACGCAACGAACATCCGGTTGACGTTCTTATTTTTTAGCAGGCGCAAGCCCTGGGCGACATGATTTTGCGCCATTGTGTCTCTCTACTCAGTGGGGACTTGCCCTCCCCCGCTAGGTACTGACGGGAGAGCTAAAGCGCCAGATGACGGCTAGTTTTGTGCAGATGTGTCGAATACTTCAACAGCAAAATCAAATTCGGCCATGGGGCCGACAACCCCATCAGCCAAATAGGTCTGCTCGGCAAAATAGATCTGCTCGCGGCCCATGCGCACGACGGTACTGGCGCGGGTGCCATAGTTGCTGTCGCAAATAAAACACGAGCCAAGATGGCGTTCGACTTCTACCGATCTGCCGCGATCAGGAAGGCGTTGGTCGTCGGGCTTGGCTTGGTCCTTAAGCAGGTTGATGAACTCAACGTTGTCGCATTTGCTATCGGCAA
>CACMHG010000085.1 GCA_902613475.1 K189A clade bacterium | reverse complement strand
TCTAGATCGTTCAGAGCCGCCTGCATAACCTGCCAGTGGCGGGTCGAGGCACTGGGCTGGGACCACAGTTCGGGTTCAATGACATAGAGTGCCAGCACGGGCCCGCCTGCTGCCGCGGTGCAAAGTGCCGCATGGTCGTGGAGGCGAAGATCTCGCTTGAACCAAACAACTTGGGTGGCGCTCATCAGAGCGTTCTCGCCACGACTACTGCCGCCTTAGAACCCCACCGCACGGTCTTAAGCCAAAGCGTTAGGGCAAGGGATGGCGTACCTCGGCGCCGTGCTGCGGCATCGTGCATATGAGCGATCTCATCGGCTCGGCAAGCCTCTAACATCCCTCGCAGTGAGTCGTTGGACGTCTCGGATTTCAGACGATTAATTTGTTCGCTGTAGTGTTCGTCGACGAAAGTCTCAACGGCCTCAATGGTGGCATACACCCAGTGCTCGCCAATCAGTGCAGGTAGAGCGCCAATCAGCCACCCAGCGGCACGCCAAGGAAGCTGTGCCTTGGAGCGTAAGCTCGATGGCAGTACAGACTCCATCAGTTCAAGGTGCTGTTGCTCGGTGTGTAAGTGTTCCCGGGCAAACTCACGGACTGCGCCGTCACGCGAGACCGCCAATATGCCCGTGTAGATCATCACTGCGCCAAGTTCTCCCGCATGATCTGAGCGCAGATCAGCGATCAGCCAGCTAGGGCTTTTGTCTGCTTGAAATGGGGCCGCGGTAATTCTCACTGAATGTCACTTCGGTATGAACAAGGGAGCGTTATCCTACAAAAGGCGGCTTTTTTCTGTGTTGACTTTATTGCGCCTTGGCTTCGACAGCGCCTAAGAAGTCAGTACTATGGGGATAACCCAGGGGTTGAGGGAATAACAATGGTCGCGTCAAAAGAAACCAAGTATTCAATTTGCACAGTTTGCGATATTGGCTGTCAGTTACGCACCGAGGCCGAGGACGGTAAAGTTTCCCGGGTCATCGCCCACGATAACCCAGCGCTGGCGGCCAACATTTGCTACAAGGGCACGGCGGTGCCGCTGATTCACAACCACAAGGAACGCCTAACCAAGCCGTTAAAACGCGTTGGCGAGCGAGGCGAAGACCGTTGGGAGGAAATTTCCTACGAGCAAGCCATGGACGAGATCGCCGCAAAGCTCTCTGCCATCATACAAAAGTACGGCCCCGAGTCCTTCGCGGTTTCTACATCGGGCTGGAATACCCAAACCACCCACAGCCTTGATCGACGCTTCATGAACCTCCTGGGATCGCCAAATTGGATTAGTGGGGTGGCTCTGTGCGCAGGCAATACGGCTGCGGTAAATCGCCTTACCTACGGCTGGTTTCCCATGGGGGATTTTGGCTCGACCAACTGCATCGTGCTGTTCGGCCACAACCCGCGCAAGCACTCGTGGACGCCAATCTATAATGCGATACGCGCGGCCAAGGCGAGGGGTGCCAAGGTTATTGTGCTCGACCCCAGAGTCTCTGATCAGGCAGAGGGGGCGGATATTCATCTGCGACTGCGGGCGGGCACCGATGCCGCCATGTGCTTGGGCTGGCTTAAGGTGATCTTCGATGAGGGATTATATGACAAGGCATTTGTCAGAGACTGGTGCTTGGGCTTCGACGAGCTGAGGCAGCGGGTCGACGAGTATCCGCTAGAGCGCGTGGCGCAGATAACCGGTGTGCCTGCGGAGGACATTGCCGCCGCAGCGCGCATGTACGCAAACGCCGATGGTGCGGTGATCCCGTGGACGCCGATCACCGACCAGCAGCTCTCGTCCACATCGGCCATACGTCTGCATTCAATCTTGCGCGCCGTGACCGGCAATTTGGACGTGGTTGGCGGTGAGACTCTTGGCGGATTCTCAGAGGCCTATATACCTGAGTCAGAAATTGGCTTGCACGAGCGCTTATCGCCCGAGCAAAAAGCCAAACAACTAGGTTATGACGATCATCCGGCCTTTACCTACCGCGCGGCAGAAATGCTGAAAGAGCCCACGGAAAAGGTTTGGGGTTTCCCCTACGCCGATATTGTCATGGGTTGCCAAATGGCGAATCCCACTAGCGTCTTTAGGGCCATGGCCAGTGAAGATCCGTATCCCGTTAAGGCATTTTTTTGTTTAGGCAACAACGCGCTGCTCAGCTATGCCAATCAGCATCAGATTCATAAGGCGATGCTCAATCAGGAACTCATTGTCAGCCACGAGATCTTTATGACGCCAACTGCCATGTTGGCCGACTACGTGCTGCCCGGCGACGTGTTCACTGAGCGCAATCACGTGGCTGATAGCTGGAGTTGGTCCACTCGATTGGCGCTTTCGCAAAAAGTGGTCGAGCCGCCAGCGGAGGCCAGCAGCACCTTTCAGTTCTGGACAGATCTGGCGCATCGCATGGGTTTTGCCGACGAATTTCCTTG
>CACMHG010000084.1 GCA_902613475.1 K189A clade bacterium | reverse complement strand
GAGAGAGTCTTTGGAAATTTCTAAACACGGTGGCAGACGAGAGGGCGCTGGGAGGCCCGCTGGTGTTCCAAATAAAGCCACTAAGGAACAAGGCGCTCGACTCTCCGAACTAGCCAAGTCCTATACTGATATCGCCTTCAGCACGCTTGTAGACGTTGCTATGAACGGCTCCTCTGACACAGCTCGTATCGCTGCGGCGAACTCCATATTGGATCGAGGGTACGGTAAACCAAAGGCTGATCTGGAGGAGGTCGTAGATCTTCCCGCTATCGTCATCCAAAGGGCAGAATAGCGGATATCAAGAGGATTTCATTTCCACTGGGTCTGCGTCCAAGCGAGATGCTGATGACACCAGATATCATCCTGAACCAAATACGCATTAATATATCGCCAAACTGCCGTATGACTGTTTCAATTAAGGCCATGCACAATGAACCCCTGATTGTACCCCTGAGTGGTTTTATAAATTCTAAACTACTGGTTTTTAACGATATTTAGGCAGTAAGTGGCGGAGAGACAGGGATTCGAACCCTGGAAGGCTGTTACACCTTGCTGGTTTTCAAGACCAGTGCATTCAACCGCTCTGCCATCTCTCCGGCAGAAGAATTTTGACGAACTCCGAGTCCCAGCACAAGGTAATGTTGGCTTAACCGTCGGAATTCAGGTTGCACACCCTCGACGCGAGTTGCGAAAACCAGGCCAGTGCGCATACTTCGACGAAGATCCTTTGGAAAATGTCGAGGGGGGAGGGTGTTAAAAAAGATACTGATCATTGTTGCCGTAGTCTACGTGGGCATCGTCGCGGCTTTTGAAAGCCTGTTGGGCTATTATCAGCCTGCGGATGATCAAACCATGGTGATTACAACCTTCGATGGCGAAGGTCGCGGTGCAGATCGTGTGGTAGCTCGCCTTGAGAGCGACGGCAATCTATACGTGGCTGCGAATCATTGGCCACGTGCTTGGTACCAAGCAGCGCTTGAAAACAGTGCGGTCGAGATCACCTTTAATGGTGAAACGCTACCCTATACGGCAGTGCTGCTCGAAGGCGCGGATCATGACCGTGTAAATAACGCTCATGCACTGCCGTTTGCCTTTCGAGTACTGACAGGGTTTCCACCGCGCTATTTGATGCGCCTCGATCCACGCTGACGAGGACTATTCACTGTGCCCTTAGTGGTTCCACCAAGGGCGATCGGAATATGCCCTTAAGTCTAGTTCGTGGGTCCATACTGAACGGTGCTGTTGGGCGACGTGATAGTAGGTTTCCGCGATTTTCTCCGGCAGCATCAGCCCATCGTGCTCCATTCCCTTGGTCTCACGCAGTTCCTGAAATCTCTCTGGCCCCAACATTTTGCCGAGGGTATCCGGTGCATCAACGGCTCCGTCCACGAGCACGTGCGCAACGTGGATACCGCTGCCGGAGAACTGGGCGTTCAGTGATTGGCAAAGCATGCGACGTCCACCCATGGCTGCTGCATGGCTATGCTGGCCGGCATTACCTCTGACGGCTGCAGTGGCAGACGTAACCAGAATGTTGCCCTTACCTCGCTCCTGCATATGCGGTACTACCGAATGCGCGGTGCGAAACAGACCGAAAGTCGCTAAACGCCACCCCATCTCAAAGGCTTTATAGGTCGTAGCCGCCAATGGTCTATCACCAATCTGGGCGCCGAGATTGAAGACCACGGTATCGATCGGGCCAATATCTTGCTCAACCGCCGCTACCCGCTCCTCAATGGAGTTCTCTTCGATGGCGTTCAACAAAAACCCAGATGCGCTGCCGCCGCTTGAGTTGATGCCTTCTACCATGGCGTTTAAGCCGGCTTCGTCACTGCGACGGCAAAGCACAGCATGAAAGCCTTCTTGGGCGAATTTGCGGCCCACATTGCCGCCGATGCCTGCACCGGCACCAATGATTAAACAAACGGGTTTCACGAGGACAGTCTCCTATGGTTCTTGTTGTGTTTGGGCACCCTTGGCAGTGCGTTGGTAAACCAATTCTCCCTGCAGATAGGTTTGCTGCACTTCAACTGCCATAAGCTCTTCTGCGGGAGTTGCCAGAAGATTGCCGGGCAGCACAATCATGTCTGCGTACTTGCCAGCCTCTAAAGAGCCCTTGATGTTTTCGTCAAAATTGATGAACGCACTGGTCAGTGTATAGCCGCGAAGGGCCTCCTGCAGCGTTATGGCCTCGTCTGGCCCATAGACTTCGCCGCTCATGCCCTTGCGCGTCGTCGCAGCGTAGAGACCCACCATGGGGCCAATGGGCAAGATATCGCTGGAGAGTGCGACCTTAATCCCGGCGTCCATTGGGCCGCGCAGGGGGTTGTTATGCGCAAGCCGCCAGCCGTCTAGGTTGTCTGCGTAGCGCCCCTCCAACGTATAGGTGAAGTTGGGTTGCTGGGTAATGTGAATGCCGTGCTTGGCCATT
>CACMHG010000083.1 GCA_902613475.1 K189A clade bacterium | reverse complement strand
TGACAATGTTTTGGGATATTCGAGGGACGGGAACGCCACCAGGCTGATGGGACAGGGGCGTTTGATCGAGGACTTCTCGGTCGATCTGCTCTTTGACGCGGGTAGGTTTACGGTCGACGAGGCGGGTCTGGTGCAGGCAAAGGTTCACCAAAAGCGGATGCCGTCGGCGTATCGCATTTTAGAGCTGCTTGCAGCAGGTCCCCAAACATCGAGTGAATTGCATGGAAAGATGAATAACAAACTCTCTGACACCATTTCTGTGCCCAATTTGGGCAACCAACTGAAGCTACTTGTGGAAAAAGAACTGGTGAGCAAAGAAAACAGGCGCGGAGGACGCTATTCCCTTGCTAAGGAAAAACGTTATTCATGAATTCATCTATTCATTCTGTTTTTGAGCCTCTGTTTTCCCAGGGTAATAGAACGAGGCAGATGACCGTACCTCCTAGCTACCTAGATACAGGCATGGGCATATATTTTGAGGGATTTAGGGGTTGTGAGGGCACTTGACCTCTGCGCACCCAATCAGTCCGAGCTAACCGCCATTTGTCCAACGTTTTACTTCCATACTCATGTTGGCGGCCTCTAATATGCGTTCCGTTAGCCGCTGCGATATAAGCTCGAGTCTCCGCAGAGGCGCCTACTGCTCCTAAAGCCTTAACCAGTTTCCCGGTTCTGACGCTCGTCCAACCGTTGTTGAATGCTATCGAGCGCTGTTTTGTCGATGCGGTATCCAAGGTAAACCACACCAGCAATTATGCCGCCAATCATGGCTAAGGGGCCGTCAACAATGCCGAGCCTAAAAATAACGTCCTCTGATACTTCGCCGGGCAGCGATTGTGGTGGCAAAACAACGTAATACTGAAGAGCAAACCCCGCAACTATGTGGCCTACCGCATTCATCGCTTTGGCAAAGAATGCTCGTGCTGAATAAAAAATTCCTTCCAATCGCATCCCGGAATTAAGCTCATGCTCGTCAGCTATATCAGCCAACGCAGACATAACGCTGATGTTAAGAACTGCGCCAAAAAACGAAGAAAAGCTACCAAAAAAAATAATGAAGGCGACGAGTTCCCAAGATGCTTTCGCGGGCGCAGCACCGAGCAACGCAAGATTTACACTCATCGACCAAAAAAGGCTTAAGCCAATTGCGGAGAGCGAAATCGTCCAGCGCTTGTCAAAACGGTCGTGCAGCCGCGCGGCAAAAAAGAACCCGATGTGAACTCCGATGATGTTGTTCAGCACTAGGAATCCGATCTGATATGGCGTTAGTTCCCAGAAAAAAGTACCCATGTAGATCGCCAGAGTCTCATGCGTACCAAGTGTCAAAGATAGAAAAAATAAACCAAGCAATAGGTAAAGATAATTTTTATTCTGCAATACCGACCAAATATCACGATAGAAGGAGCTCAAGGAAATGGGCTCCGAGCTTCCATTCTCATTGGCTATTAGGCGATCTATCTGATCACGCGTACCGAAAGCGCATGCAAAAATTGAAATTAGAATGATCAAGCAGGCAGCTAAAGCAATCCAGGTGTAAGCAGGCCTGTAAAGTTGGGCGCCCTGATCTGCGAAGATAAAACCAAAAACTAAAAACCAGGCAATCAAGTGCATCAACATGCCGCCGTATAAGCCAAAGAGGTTATTGAAAGCCATCACACGGGTGCGCTCTATGTAGTCCTTTGATAGCTCTGCCCCCATCGCTAAGTGGGGGACTACATAAAACGTTTGGAATGTTCGTTGCAGGATGGTGAACAAACAAAGCCAGGAGAAAAGAAGGGTTTGCGACTGCACCACGAACTGCGGCGGGTGAAAAATCAAGAAGACACAAATGGCGAGTGGGATTGGGGCAGAAAATAGAAAAGGGTGTCTACGACCAAATCGCGAACGAAATCTATCCGATAGTGCACCGATTAGAGGATCAGTTATCGCGTCAGCAAAGATGGCTAAAGCCAAAGCGGTAGCTGCCAAACCTGCAGGTAATCCGAGTATTTGTTGATAGAAAAGAAGGCCGAGCGCGTTGAAAATCCACATTGATGCGGCCTCTCCGCCAGCACCAAAACCAAAAAAGAACTTGGTGCGTGTTGGTACACGAGAGAACTCGCCAGTGTTTTCTTCGTTCCTAGAACCTTCCTCCCTGCTATTTGATCGCAGAGAAGATTCGTTTAAGCGGATTTCATTGTCCATTTTCCTCACCCCCTAGGGAAAGTACGACAAAACCACGCGCTCGCATATCAAAAAACACTGCAACAATCGGTTTTATTGTATTGCGACATTGTTTGCTAGGTTAGCTGGTTTCGCCCTTCGGGCTGTGTATCTAGTAGAGTTTTTGGTGAATGCATTATGCTTTAACTTGCATCGATTTCTTTCATTTCCTTTAGTAGATGAACGTCCTCGGTTGTCAGATTTTGTTAATCAGCAAAGGGTTACTAGCAATCTTTTATCCTTTGGAAACAATGGTCCGTTTCGGATCGCTCTAGCCCTTTTTCTTCAGTAAAGGGAAGAACCTATATCGCCAGGTGACCATGAC
>CACMHG010000082.1 GCA_902613475.1 K189A clade bacterium | reverse complement strand
TGACCAATTCTCCTGCTGGGTGCGCAGTGCTTTATTCTCGCGCGATAGCTGCTCGGCTAGGGAGATCAGTTCGCCAACGCGGCGTTCCAAGATATCCATTTCTTCCATTCGGGGAGTATTTGAGGATTGTTTGTCGGTCATAAAAGGCAGACTTCGGCGCAGGCTAGTGATTCGGCTCATGCTGCGCGGCTGGGGCTAAAAATTCAATCACCGTTCGTTACAACCTTGAGCATTGCGGTGGTAATTGTTGGGTCAGTGCGCGATAGTTTGTCGTCATCAATTCCTCCTCTGCAACTGGATCAATCCATGTCTGAACTGCGTATTCACGCTGAAATGGCCGCCTATTCTATCGAGCCCGAAGAACTGCATGGCATGGTCTGCGGAATGGCGGTGAACGGTAACCACGAATTCGTGCTCAGTGATTTTATTGATTTCGTTGGCATCGACGCACTATCAGACCAGGAATCTCTGGGCACCTTTGTCAACGCGGCGTTAGATGAGCTGCACGATCAAAACATGATCTTTCAGCCGCTTGTGGCAGATGACGAGGACCCCATTGGCAAGCGGGTGGAAACCATCGCGAATTGGGCCGGAGGCTTTTTGGCGGGCTTCGCGGCGGGTCTTGATGGCGAACATGCCGATCTACCGGTAGACGTGCAGGAAATCATCAAAGACCTGGTGGCGCTATCGTCCCTAGACCCTGAAGACTATCGCGAAGAGGACTTTGAACCTGGCGAAATGGAAGAGCACGAGGCTTCGCTGGTTGAGGTTCATGAATATGTTCGGGTCAGTACCATGTTGATATTGGCCCTGATGGACGAACATGTCTCCGAGGAGTCTGCGATTGACTAAGGCTGTCCTACCCGACGACTTTGCTCGCCGTCGTCGGCAACTGCTTAATCATATGCACCCCGGATCTATTGCGGTGATCCCCGGAGCGGTGCAGTACCGACGCAATAACGACATATTCTTCCCGTTTCGCCAAGACAGCGATTTTTATTATCTGACTGGTTTTCGCGAACCTGACGCACTCTTGGTGCTAATTCCCGGGCGAAAGCAGGGCGAGACCATCGTGTTTTGTCGGGAACGAGACCCGCTTTTGGAGCGCCGCGATGGTGTGATTCTGGGCCCGGAAAGGTGTCAATCTGCACTGGGTGTCGATGACGCGTTTCCCATCTGCGATGTTGATGAGATTTTGCCCGGGCTGCTAGAGGCTCGCAGTCAGGTGTATATGAACCTTGGAGAGCACGCGGCTTGGGATGAACGTGTCCTCACCTGGCTCAGTGAGCTTGCTAGCCAGCGTCCCGCAGTCGTTGCCACGGTGCAGCATGTCACTGCGTTGGGTCATCTGTTACACGAGCAACGCCTTATCAAGGAGCGCAAAGAACAGGTTTTAATGATAAAGGCTTCTCAAATCAGCGTCTTGGCCCAATATGCGGCACTGGCGGCACTCCGCCCGAATATTGGCGAAGCTGACCTCGAGGCAGAGCTTCTCTACAGCTATCGTAAGCAGGGCGCACGCTATGAAGCGTATCCAAGCATTGTGGCCGCCGGCGAAAACGCCTGCGTATTGCATTACTCACGTAACGAGGCACTCATAGGCGAGGGTGATCTTGTGCTGATCGATGCGGGCTGCGAATTTGAGTATTACGCTGCAGACGTCACTCGTACCTATCCTGCCAACGGCAGGTACAGCCAAGCACAACGCGCACTGTACGACATTGTGCTTCGAGCGAATCAAGCGGCCATAGACGCTTGTTGCCCCGGCGTCGACTTTAACAAGCCCCACGACATCGCCACTAATATACTTGTCGAAGGACTAATCGCCCTGGGGCTGCTAACGGGGTCAGCGGAAGCACTTATCGCCAGCGGCGTGCATCAGAAATTTTGTCCGCACAAAACCTCCCATTGGTTGGGCCTGGACGTGCACGATGTGGGTGACTACCAACTCGGCGACCATTGGCGTGACCTCATGCCTGGCATGGTGCTGACCATCGAGCCCGGCATTTACATTCCCCGTGATGCCTCGACAGCAGATATTCCAGATGCCTATCGGGGTATTGGCATACGTGTAGAAGACGCCGTATTGATTCGCGAAGAGGGTTGCCTGGTGCTGACCGAAGACCTGATCAAAGACCCAAACGACATCGAAAGATGGATGGCGACGAGCGGCTCAGCGAACGCGCAGGAACTCAAAGAGATCGTGGCGTGAACCCAAGCGGACAAGCCACCAGTTCGATACTTGTCGCTGGCGCCGGCCCCGTGGGTGCTGCCGCCGCACTATGCCTTGCGGAACGTGGCTACCAGGTCACCTTGATAGATCGGTCGCCCCCACAAGCCGGAATATCAGCTTTCGACATGGATGTTCGCAACGTCGCCCTCTCGCCTCGCTCGGCCGCTTTGCTACAGCGCGTCGATGCCTGGCCTGAGCAAGCGGCGGCATACCATAGGATGCGGGTTTGGGAAGAGCGTGGCAGCAGCGCTCTGGATTTTGATGCCGCCAGCGTTAATCGAGATGAGCTGGGCTGGCTTGTCGAGGTTGGGCCCCTACTCAACAGGCTGTGGGAA
>CACMHG010000081.1 GCA_902613475.1 K189A clade bacterium | reverse complement strand
CATGCCGGATCCGGTGACCGGCACCGCGCACTTCATGGTGTCGGATGCTCAGGCTCAGCCGCTTTATGAGGCCATGCGCGAACGCCTGCCGGGCTACCTGCTGCCGCGACTGGTGCGCGAGGAACCCGGCGAAGTGTCGAAGACCGCTTTGGCTTTTAACGTCTAAGCCGTAAAAACCTCAAGGGACGCCGACCCAACTCCTGCCGTCTGCCCGAGTGTTCAGGCGGTGCTTTTACCGGCAGACTCCCTCGCTGAGGAGACGAGGGAACTGGGGGCACGATGACAGCTGCAATAAATCCGGGTACACCGAAAGGCTGCGAACGCATTGCCTATGCGGTGGGTTTTCAAGAGAACGCTACCTACAGCGATGTCTATGGCGGCGGCGGAGCCATTGTCGGGCTCGACTGCCATTTAATTCGGCCCATCAACCATGCCAGCGATACGCTGATCGTGTTTATGCATCCGGTCGGTGGGGGCATGTACCTACCCCTGGTGCGGCAACTGGCAAAGCAGGGGCACCATGTGCTGTGGGCCAACTCCCGCTATCGCGGCGCGGACTATGCGCTGATGATGGAGAAAGTTGCCTGTGACCTAGGCGAGGCCATTTGCGATGCCAAGGAACGCCTCGGCTATAGCAACATTGTGCTCGCGGGCTGGTCCGGCGGCGGCTCGCTGATGATGTGGTATCAGGCGCTGGCGGAGGCTGGCGCTGGCATTAGCGATACTGCGGCGGGCGACCCTTATACCGTGGCTGCATCGCGTCTGCCTGCGGCCAACTCGATCATGATGCTGGCGGCGCACGTAAGCCGACACCGCATTTTTACCGAATGGCTCGACCCGTCGATTACCGACGAGAGTCAGCCACACCTGCGCGATGCCCAGCTGAATCTGTACGATGCCGCCAATCCAAATCAACCGCCCTATTCGTCGGACTTTCTCGAACACTTCGCCCAAGCCCAGGTTGCTCGCAACCGGCGCATCACCGCTTGGGTGAAGGAAAAACTGGCGGCCATTCGGGCATCCGATAGCCCGTGGCGCGAGTTCGCCTTTACCGTGCACGGCACCATGGCCGATCCACGCTGGCTCGACCCCAGTATTGAACCCAGCGATCGTGAGGCCGGTAGCTGCTACTTGGGCGACCCTCAAATTGTCAATGACGGCCCGGTCGGGCTGGCGAGGTTTTGTACCTTGCGCAGTTGGCTCAGCCAGTGGAGCTATGACGATGCGCGCTGCGATGCCATTGCTTCAGGCAGCAGAATCAGCGTGCCGGTACTGGTGATAGGCAACTCGGCGGACGATGCCTGCACGCCAAGCCACACCCAGCGACTGTATGACGCCGTGACTCACGAGCAAAAGCATCTGCACGTGGTGAAGGGGGCAACCCACTACTACACCGGCGCGAACGGTGCCGAGCATATGGCCGAAGCCTGTAGCGTAATTGAAAATTTTCTGGTGTAGCGGCGATAAACGCACGCGCCTTAGTCGCGGGTCAGCGCCTGTTCAATATCCAGATCGCTGAAGCCGATGAGGTACAGGATCGCATCTAGGCCAAAGTTAGAGATCGAATGTTCGGCGTTTTCCCGCACGATGGTTTTGGCGTGATAGGCCACTCCTAGTCCAGCCTGCTGGAGCATGGGTAGGTCGTTGGCACCGTCACCTACTGCGATGGTTTGAGCAAGGGAGATGTTCTCTTTAACCGCAATCTGGCGCAGCAGTTCGGCCTTGCGCTGGGCATCGACGATGTCGCCGATCACCTTGCCGGTCATTACCCCATCAACTTCTTCCAGTTCGTTGGCAAAGACATAGTCGATACCAAGCTGCTGCTGCAAATACTCTCCAACGTACTGAAAGCCGCCGGAAAACACGGCGATGGTATAGCCAAAGTGCTTGAGCGCCTTAATCAAACGCCGTGCGCCAGTGTTAAGCGCCACGGACTTGGCCACCACGTGCAGTACCTGCAGGGGCATCCCCTCAAGCAGCGCTGCCCGCTGGCGAAAACTCTCTTTGAAATCCAGCTTACCGGCCATGGCGGCATCGGTAATGGCCACCACTTTGTCGCCCACGCCGTGGCGCTTGGCCAGCTCGTCCATGACCTCTTCGGCGATAAGAGTAGAGTCCATGTCGAAGGCGACGAGGCGTCGATTGCGCCGAAAAACCGAGTCCCGCTGCAAACTCACGTCGAAATCACTTTGGTCTGCAAGCTTTAGCAGCGCCGCCTGGAACTCGACACTGTTGACCAGCTCACCGCTGAGTCGCATCTCTACGCCAAATCGTTCATCAGCGCCGCTCACGTCCACCAGCGCCCTTGGCTTGGTGAGACGGCGCACTGTATCGATGTTCATTTGCCACGCGTGAGTGAGCGCGCTAACCGCCTGCAGGGGTTCTGCGGCAGAGCCATTGGTGAGCAGGGTTAAAATCAGCGGGCTGGCAAAAATCGATTTTGCCCAAGTGCCGTAGTCGTCGGCATCGACGTTCTCTAGACGCAGGGCAGAGCCAACGTCTGCACAGCGCGCGGCAATCGCCTCGCGCAGGGCGTCGCTATTTTTTGAGGAAGAAAGCAGCAGACCGAGGGCAAGTTCGTCGTGAATGACCGCTTGGCCCATGTCCAAAATCTGCGCGTCGAATTCAACGCAAATGGCCATGAGCGCAGA
>CACMHG010000080.1 GCA_902613475.1 K189A clade bacterium | reverse complement strand
CCTGAAGCGTGATGTCTGGCCAAGACTCGAAGATGGCTCCATTAAGCCCGTCGTGGAGGCGCGCTTTCCCATGGAGCAAACCGCAGATGCGCACGCTCTCATGGCGACGAACGATACCGTTGGCAAAATTCTGCTAACGCGATAGGCCAGTAAGGGTGGGTTCCTAGCCTACGTAGGGACGGTGTTCACCTACGTAGATGGCAGCCAGTGACGCTGTCCGGGCCTTGGGGTATCTCCCAGCATGGGCTCATGTGGCGTCAACTTGATATCCCTCAAAACATGCCTCTTTGCAGGGGCTTCTCACTGCTTGAGCTTATGCTGGTGCTGGCCCTGCTCTCGGTCCTAGTTTGGGTTGCCGTACCCCGCTACGGTACGCAGTGCTGCCATGCAGCTTGAATTGATGGCCTGCGCGCAGGCGCTGCATGCATTGGCGTTTTCCGCTAGCCCGCGGGACGATCACCCTTGGCTGTTGCTGGCCGATGCCGACGGAGACGGTGACGGCGATTCCGCCTCCGGCGCGATAGCAAACACGATCTGCGACATTAGCTCCAGTACGCGAAACGATTTCACCATCACCGTCGTAGGTGACCAAGGGCGTTTTGAGCTTCGCGCCGAGCCAGCGACCGGGGCGCATTCCGACACGTTGACGTTGGATCACCTTGGTCGCCAATCGTGGTTTGACGATGAGTAATCACATGTCGCGCGGCTTCACCTTGCTTGAGGTGTTGGTAGCTGCGCTGCTTGTGGCGATACCCGTGGTCGCGGCACAGATGCTTATGCTGCATAGCGCTGCCGTTTTCCATGGTGCGCAGGGCCACGCCCATGCGCAGGCTGCTGCCCGACACTATGTAGCGCGAGTGTCGGCCTTTCATCTGGGCGGCCTTTGGCCAGACAGCTCTGTGTCCCCGGGTTACTGGCTGCCCGGCATCGAAATACAGATGTCTGCTAGCGAACTACCCGTCAGTCCTCCTCAATGCATCAACCGCTGGTGCTCGGCCACAGAATGGGCAGATTTTGAGTCCGCCAATTTGGCCTGTGTGCTCAATGTTCAATCGTTGGGGGAATTTTGTTCCCAAGTGGTCGCCATTCCGCATCATGTCGAAACAGATCGCAATGTTCGGTTCACCCGCTTTAACGTTACCGTTAGAGCAGACGATGGTCTTGATGTAGTTATCGAGTGGCCAACGCCAGAGGGTACCTGGGCTTCTGCCTCTACTTCTATCTCTAATTCTACTTTGGCTAGCGCGTCGAGTATCGAGGACTCGGATATGCATCGAATTGAATCGGATCTCTGAACATGCGTCTTTTGCTTTGCGCCGTTCACCGTGCGCTTTTCATCCAGAGCCGTCACCTCGAGCATGCGGCTGAAATGGGGCTAACCCGCGCCACACTTCAGCGCGGTATGGGGCTAATGGAGCTACTGCTCGCGGTGGTATTGGGCATGGCGTTGCTTGCTGGGCTTGGACAACTGTTGGCCCATAGTTTGCCCCTGCAGCAATCCTTGGTGGTGCAGGCCGAGCGTCAGGAGCATATGGCGCTGCTGAATCACCTATGGGGTGAATTGCTGCAGGGAGCTGGGGCCTTGGGCTGCCTGGGCACAGCAGACTCGGTGGTTAATTTTCTCAATACCCCCTGGTCCGCGCTGGGGTTACTGGCACCCTTGCCTGGGGTGGAGATCATAGCTCAGCCAACAACGGCGCCACTGTTCGCCAGCATTCGCGATCTGGCAGAAGACTCCCAAGCCTTGGTAGTGCGAGGCTATGGTGCCCCGCGAGCCATGCTCAGCGAAGATCTCGCCGGAGAGCGGGGCAGAGCCATTCTGTCGGCTGATGATTCGCGCATCAATTCAGGCGATATCGTCATGATCAGTGATTGTCGGCGGGCCTCAATCTTTAGCGCCACGAGCACTCGTCACTCGGGTGGCTATGTCCGATTCTCCTGGCAGGCAGGAGAGGGTGCCTTGGCGAACAGTGATCACGGCCTTACCCAAGACGGTGCGGTTTCAAGTGCGACGCTTGCGCTCAGCGAGCCAGGCTTTGTCGAGGGTGCAGGGCTTTATGCCCCGACAAGTTCGCTGATCTATGTTGCTGAAAGTCGCCTCTCAAGTGCCGAAAGGCCGATTTACGCCCTTTGGCAAAAAACACTCGGCGCAAATGCACTAGAGCTTATAACCGGTGTCGAACGCCTGTATTTTCGCTATGGCGCCTGGCATCCGGACCACGGCGGTGTGATCGGTTACTTCGACGCCGAGCACCTGCCTGACGATGCACAAGTGCTGCTGCTTTCGATTTTAGTCAACGTGTCAGTTTTCGATGATCAGGCAGAAACGACGAATGAGGCCGTGTCTTTTTCTATGTCGTTTTCCGTACCTTTGTCAGGGAACTGACCTCATGCAGAGCGGCAAATATCGACAACGGGGCGCGGTAATGCTGAGTGTTTTGGGTGTGCTTGGTCTGATGAGTTTGATGACGCTGCATAGCGCTCGACAAACACAGTGGCTGGCACAGACTGCCCAGCATCTGGCTGCGCGGTAGCGGCGAGCCGGCCCATCAAGTGGTTGCAGTCTCCCTAGGCAAACCCGCTGGAAACTGTCGCTCGGTTACTTGAGCAGCTCTTAGGCGTTTGCCAAGGCCTCGAGCTGCTTCTGCAGGGTCTGCAAAGTGGTTTGCAGTTCTGCTGCGCGCTCGCGATCTTTGGTGACGATGGCCTCTGGAGCCTTGGCAACAAAGGCTTCGTTGCTCAGCTTTTTGTCGATTTTCTCTAGCTCCTG
>CACMHG010000079.1 GCA_902613475.1 K189A clade bacterium | reverse complement strand
TGGTGAAATCCACCGGCAGCTCTTCGCCCTTGTCGATCATGTCTACCAGCTTTTTGTGCGCGGCATCACGACCGGTCAGCATCTTGCCTGATAGCAGCAGCGTGTCACCAGACTTCCAAGACTGGGTTTCTGCTGGCGTCAGGGTATCTAGGTTGACGCGCTTAACTTCGTCGCCTAGTTCGAACTCGGTGTCAGGCCATTCGGCAAGATCCGGCGGCGTGAACTGGGCCGGGCCGGACCCATCGAGGGTAAAGTGCACATGCCGCGTGGCACTGCAGTTGGGAATAATCGCTACGGGCTTGTTGGCGGCATGGGTGGGGTATTCCTTCAACTTCACGTCCAGTACCGTGGTCAATCCGCCCAGCCCTTGGGCACCGATACCGAGGGCGTTGACCTTTTCGAACAGCTCCATGCGAAGCTCTTCGGCAGCATCGCTCGCGCCGTTAGCCTGCAGTTCGTGCATATTCAGCGGTTCCATCAGAGATTCTTTGGCCAGCAACATGGCTTTTTCTGGTGTACCCCCAATGCCAACACCGAGAATGCCTGGTGGACACCAACCCGCGCCCATGGTGGGTACCACACTGAGAATCCAGTCCACGACGGAGTCGGACGGATTGAGCATGGCGAACTTCGCCTTAGCCTCACTACCGCCGCCCTTGGCGGCAACTTCGATCTCTACTTTGTCACCCGCGACGATCTTGGTATGTACCACGGCGGGGGTATTATCCTTGGTATTCGCCCGAGCACCGTTGGGGTCGGTCAATACCGAACCACGCAGCACGTTATCCGGATGGGTATAACCACGCCGCACGCCCTCGTTAATCATGGCCTCAAAGGCCATGTCTGCATCCCACTGCACGTCCATGCCAACGGATACCAGCACGTTTACAATGCCGGTATCTTGGCAAATAGGCCGCTTACCAATAGCGCACATACGCGAATTCACCAGTACCTGAGTCAGCGCGGCCTTGGCCGCTGGCGATTCCTCGCGCTCCCACGCTCCTCGCATAGCGCGAATAAAATCCGTTGGGTGATAGTAAGAAATAAACTGCAGCGCATCGGCGATGCTCTGAATCAGATCATCTTGCTTGATAACGGTCATGAAAGACTCCGTAGTGATCGATATGGGCGGTGATGAGTGGTCAGGCGTCGCCCAACCCAGGAATGTCGCAGTATAAGTCCAGCTCGACGCGCTGGCTAACATAGCGGTTCTGGTGAGCCCCCGCGCACCAAGACGGCATGACCATGGAATACAGCCCGCTGCCTCCCGCCATCAGCAGCAAAATATCTTGCGGACTGCGAAAGCAGCGATAGGTCTCATCCTTTAAGCGGCTGGCGAAACCAGCGGCAAAGTAGCCCAACCGCTCGGTTGGATATTCGGTCAATTTAAACAGCCGCTGCAGAATCGCAGCTCGATCGAGGCCAGCATCCGCAAGAATTTTTGCATGCTCCGGATTCAGAACGACCACCGCTCCGCCGCCGGTCAGCACGGCGTTATTGGTGGCCATATTAGCCAGACCGATGGCCAGCACTTCCAGCAGTTTCGCCGCATCTTGAGGGTCATCGGCATCGCCACTGTAAATGACCGAATGAGGCGCCTCTGCGCCGATTACGGTAACCACGGTCTCTTCAATGTCGTAACCCAGATCTTGGTGCATGGGCGCAAAGGGCGAATGCTCTTCGTCCTCGGCAAGGCAGTAGGTGAACTTACCCGGATGGCCGAGTAAGGCCATATCAGATTCGCCAGCCTTAGCACCACCGATATTGATCATGCACAGACGTAGAGCGCGACCAATGCTGGCATTAGCGCGATGGCCCGGGCCGAGCGCACCAAAACCGCTGGCAATGGGGCCGCAGCTCAATCGGCCAGGGCCGTTGACGATAATCAGCGGCGCAGTGCAGTGGGTCGTTGACTGCATTTGAGCAAGATCAAACTCGTCCTGCAGCACGGCCTGCACCGCAGCGATAACCACGGGCAAATGTTCGGTCAGGCAGCCTGCCATCACCGCTGCGATGGCAACTTTTTCTATGGTGGCTACGCCGCCTGCAGGCCCCATGATACCCAGCCGCATGTCCGCGTCCTGCCCACTGGCCAGCACCATGCTGGCAACCCGATCTGGAGTGGGGATGACCACTGGCAGCCCGTCGGTCATGCCAGCGCTGTGCATGGCCTCAAGCGCAGTGCTCTCGTCCGTAGCCTGCATCAGCTCAGTCATTTTTCAGCTGCTCGACAATCAAGGGCGCCATGGTTTTGGCTACCGCGTGCAAATTCTCCCGACCAGTACCCGCCAGAGGATGGGGCAGTTTCACCCGGGGCACTAAGGGCATGCCCAAGCTATCGGCAGTAAAGTTACCTTGGGGCCAAAAATCCTCTGTCACCAAGGCCACCGAGGGCAGGCCTCGCTTTGCTGTATTGATGCCGTCACGCACGGTGCCGGTAGTACAGCTGCCTCAGTGCCCGTAGGCAGCGATGACCGCATTGCATTGAGACTGGATCTCTTCAAGCATGGCGTCTGGAGCAGCGATGGAGGCATTGCCCTTGTTCCAGACACGAACCTCGATGCTGTCGATAAGCTTCTCTAGCTCTGCGCCAATGTGGCGGAGAAAGTTCTCCGAGTCTGGAAAACCATTGGCCAGCAGGCCGACCACGGGTTTGGGGTGCGCTGCCAAGTCGATCCCGAGGGTATAGGGGTCTGCTGGGGTCGCACGCTCGCCCAGTGGGCTATGAAATTCAATCATCGATCCTCCCGTTCAAAGAACACTGGAATATG
>CACMHG010000078.1 GCA_902613475.1 K189A clade bacterium | reverse complement strand
GAAATGGCCAGCCGAGAACCCAACCTGCTTGCCCATACGTTGCTGGCCCGAATCTTTTGGTACCAGTCTGGTGTGACCGACAACGAGTCTCAAGGCGACAGCGCGCCGGTAAAGACCGCGCAAGAACTGGTGACAAAAGCCATTGAAAATCATGTAAAGGCTATCGATCTCGGCTCTACCGAGTCTATGTATACCCTGGGTCGCTGGCTGTTGGAGGATACCCATACGTCAAGTGAGGATCCCGCACTAAGCCCCCAGAAAAAACGAGAACAAGCGCTGTCGCTGTTAGAGCAGGCCGGTGGGCTAGGCCATGCGGAGTCCTACATCTATCTGGCCAGTCAATATCAGCGCGGGTCGAGACTGCCAAAGAGCGATGACTTGGCAAATCGATACTTCGCCAAGGCCGCAGACTTGCGTAACCCCAAGGCCGTCATCAGCTACGCCCGCTACATTGCTGGTTCAAGCGGGCGAGAATCCCGAACACGGCTCATGCCGCTACTGCGCGAACTTGCCGACGCCGACGATCCCGAAGCCATGGTGGTCATCGGCAACCTTTATGCGAAAGGCGTAGAGGTCAGACGCTCGGCGCGCAAGGCTGTACGCTGGTATAAGAAAGCTGTCGAACAGGTACAGTCCAGTCATCACGGAAACGCCGCCATCGTTAATGAGGTGGCCTGGACCCTCGCGGTTACGGATCAAAAAGGCCTGCAAAAACCTGATTATGCCCAAGCCATCATGGATGAGATGATGTCGAGCAATAAGCAGGTTCAGACTCACCCTGAGTATCTAGACACTTGGGCAGCGACCTATGCCGCCAACGGCAACTTTCCAAGAGCCATTGAACTGCAAAAACGGGCCCTGTATTTCGCGCGGACCCAAGAACGCAACGATGTGATCGACATACTGCAAACCCATCTGGAATCCTTCGAAGCCGGTGCCAACATTACCGACGACATCCCCTAGCCCTGCAGTTCTGGCATTACTGAAAACCCAGCCGCCGCTGTTGGATGTGCGCGCGCCGGTGGAGTTTCGACAAGGCAAACTGCCCAACAGCTTTAACGCCCCCATCTTGAACGATGCCGAGCGAGAGCAGGTGGGTACAACCTACAAGCGAGACGGGCATGACGCGGCGGTACTGCTGGGCCATGAACTGGTCAGTGGGGCTACTAGGACACAGCGTATCGAGCAGTGGCAAAAGTACTGTTTGGAAAACACCGATGCCCAAATTATGTGCTGGCGCGGTGGGCAGCGATCAGCGCTGGCACAGCAGTGGCTGGCAGCCCAGGGCGTGCAGCGAGAGCGAGTCGCCGGTGGCTTTAAGGCGGTCCGCCATGGCTCCTTACATGTGCTGGCCAACCCACAAAAGCGGTGGTGGCTGGTAAGCGGTCGCACCGGGTCAGCGAAAACACGATTAGTTCAATCATTGCACAGCGGCATCGATTTGGAGGGCCACGCCAATCACCGAGGCTCCGCCTTTGGCCGACGACTAACGCCCCAACCCACCCCCGTCACATTCGAGTGTGCGTTGGCATCGGCCTACCTTAGGCTGCCTGGGGAGAACCTCGTGGTTGAAGACGAGAGCCGCACCATTGGCCGCATTGGACTGCCTCAGGTGTGGCATGAGCAAATGCTGCAGGCCCCAATCGCCCTTGTGGAGGCAAGTTTTGAAGAGCGCGTTGAGCATATTCACAAAGAATATGTCGCCGAAGCGCTTGATGAGCATAGGGACGCTGGCCTGATGCCGACAGACCTGCTGGGGCGATACGAAGAAGCGCTGGTGCGCATCAAGCGTCGACTCGGTGGCGCGCGGCTAGCGGATCTCACCCTACGGCTGCAGCAGGCGTTCGCCGGGAAAACAGATCACCGAGACTGGATCAGTTATTTACTGCGGGAGTACTACGACCCGATGTACGACTTTCAGCTACAGCGCAAGACGGCTCGCATTCAATTTCGCGGGTGTTATGCGGATGTGGTCGCCTTTTTACGCGCCAAACCCTAGCCCCCGCCTCACAAGGTACGCCAGACCTATTCACGGCCCAAGAAGTCTTCCATCAATGTCGCTACCTGCTCTAGCTGGTCATGGTGTATCCAGTGGCCTGCCTCGGCAACATCATGCAGCTCGGCATCCTTAAAGTACTGAAGCGTATCGTCCTGACCGGTTCGGTTTTGTAGGCCATTTCCCGCATTGACGAGCAGCGTCGGCGCCCTAATGCACTGCCACAATTCGATGGTCTCATCGACATCTAGCCCAACACCGAGGAAATTGTAGGTGTACTGATCGTACTTCCAGGTGAACTGTCCGTCCTCCAACTGCACTGCACCGTGCTGGGTGAGATGAAAAGCCTGCTCAGCACGCAGCTGGGGATTGGCTTGCTGCATGCGTGCATAGGCTGTTTCCAAGTCTGCATATCGGCGCGGCTCGCGACCGGCAAGTTCCCTTGTCTGTCGGCTCCACTCGCGGATTTTGGCGGCAACACCCGAATCCGCGTCCTCGCGAGACCAAAGGCCAATACCCTCCAGCAAAATCAATTTGCTCACAAGCTCCGGAAAGACGCCGGCAAAAAACGCCGCGATAGCTCCACCTAAACTGTGTCCTACTAACCAAACAGGCCCGAGCTTGTTCTGCTCTATCAGTTGCTGCAGGTCATATAGGTAATCGAGGTATCGGTATCCTTAGCCCTGGACCCAGTCCGAATCGCCATGTCCGCGCAGGTCGGGCGCAATAAAGTGATAGTCGCCACTTACCGACATTCGGGCAATAAGATCATCCCAGGTGCGGCTATGGTCTCGCACCCCATGCACCAGGACGACCGTCGGTGCGTCACGATGACCCCACTCAACAAAGTGCAAGCGCAGGCGTTGAGAAAAAAACTCGGTGTGAGGTGGGCGCTAGCGACTGCTGGGGCAGCTTCGT
>CACMHG010000077.1 GCA_902613475.1 K189A clade bacterium | reverse complement strand
AGACCCTCAAGGATCGTCAACGCGCTGGCTGGGCCAGCGGCCGACGGACCGACCTATTATTACTGGCATAGAGGGTTTTCGTAATAGCGCGGGTGCTACCCGGAGTTTTCAGCTGACCCCCCCGCACGACTGTACGACGCTGATTATTGATAGCCCGGCGGGTCTTGATCGCCGTGGGCTCGAGGCCGCGACCCGGGGAGCTGACGCCATACTGATGCCCGTAATGTCCTCAGATATTGATATTCATGCGGCAACGCATTGCATCGCGGATTTGTTGCTTGGAGAGAAAAGCGGCAGCAAGCCTAGGCGTATTGGCATTGTTGCCAATCGAGTTAAGACCAACACGCGCGGCAGTAAACGCCTCGAAAATTTCCTCAAGAACTTTGACATTCCTGTCGTCACGACGCTTCGCGATTCTGTGAATTACAGTCGTAGCGCAGAAATGGGCTTGGGCATAAGTGAAATGCCTCGTTGGCAAGTGCAAAAAGATCTAGAGGCTTGGGAACGCCTAGTTGCCTGGGTAAGCCCGGCCCACAAGGTTAGCGAGAATCCCTCTCATGAAGCGCGAGGACCGATGAGAGCGGGTCTTGGAGGTGTTGTGCGATTGGCGTTCAGCCGTCAGTCCTAACGCCGAAAGCCAGTGTTAACCATAGGTTCATCGTCACTGGCGTCATAGCCCTAGTCCGGTAAAGTCGCGTCGAAATAACCCTTCACGAAAGAAGTTCCAAGACTTTATGCTCGTGAAAACGCAAGAATTTGTCTGAACGCGTAAGCGCATGAACGTAACCGAGTCTTCCGCCATGAGCAGCCCAATTTATCTTGACTATGCCGCGTCAACGCCGACGGATCCTGTCGTGGCAGATGCCATGCACCAGCACCTCTGTCTTGGCGGTAACTTCGCGAATCCTGCTTCTCGGGGTCACGTTTATGGCTGGCAGGCGGATGAGGCGGTCGAGTCCGCGCGAACTTCGATCGCACAAATGCTCAACGCAGACCCACGGGAAATCGTTTGGACCTCCGGTGCGACAGAATCGGACAATCTGGCGATCAAGGGATTGATGTCTCGTGGTCTACGCACGGGACGTAAACATATTGTTACCAGTGCCATAGAGCACAAGGCAATCTTAGACACCTGTGCATGGATGGAGGATCAAGGGTTCTGCGTCACCTATATTAAGCCCAGCGCTAGTGGCGAGGTGATGCTGGCCGACGTAGAGGCAGCTCTGCGCGACGACACCTTGCTGGTCACGGTAATGCAGGTGAACAACGAGTTAGGCAGCGTTAGCGACATTGCCGGCATCGCGCGACTGTGTCGGGAGAGAGGGGTAATCAGCCATACCGATGCTGCCCAGAGCTTCGGCAAGATCCCAGTCGACGTACAGGAAATGGGCGTAGATTTGCTGTCGCTCTCGGCTCACAAGATTTACGGTCCAAAAGGGATAGGCGCTCTCTATGTCCGACGCCAAGACGGTCTGGTAGTGGATGCCCAGGTGCACGGTGGAGGGCATGAAATGGGCATGCGCTCGGGAACGCTACCAACCCACCAAATCGTGGGCTTGGCGTCGGCGGCGCGATTAATGCAGCAAGAGATGTCAGATCAAACGCGGCGCATTAGCGACCTGCGAGACCGATTTATCAGCCATTTGCGACAAATACCCAATGTCCACCTAAACTCAGATCCTGCAGTCTGTATTCCTCAAATCGTTAACGTCGCGTTCGACGGAGTCGATGGAGAGACACTGCTGCTGGCGCTGAATGAAGTGGCTATCTCTACGGGCTCTGCCTGTAACTCAGCGAAAGTTGAGCCCTCTCATGTGTTGACCGGCATTGGTTTGTCTCAATCCCTCGCCAATGCGTCTCTACGCTTCAGTTTCGGACGCTATACCCAGGCCAGTGATATTGATCAGGCAGCGACCCATTTGTCTGCAGTGCTAGGTCGATTGCGTCAGTAGACCGCCTGCGTATAATACGCGCCCTTGGCGCTCAGTGAGGTCGAGTTTCTTTTTTAAAATTAAATACATAGCGTGTCATTCACGAGAGCGTGTACCCCTCGTTAGGACGATCTCCAGTGAGATTGATCCAATGGGTGGGTCTGCAATCTAGGCGACTGTTTGCTTTCATTGCATTCAACACGCACCGTGCAGGGCGCAGACGACAAGCCGGTATCAGATACTCATACGGAGATGGCCATGGGAATGGAGCGTACTTTTTCAATAGTTAAGCCAGATGCGGTAGCACGCAACTTGATTGGCGAGATCTACTCGCGTTTTGAGAAAGGTGGCTTGCGGATCGTTGCGTCCAAAATGCTGCATCTCAGTGAAGAGCAGGCCGCCGGATTTTATGCCGAACATGACGGTAAGCCATTTTTTGCAGATTTGTGTGCCTATATGCGCTCAGGACCTGTCATGGTTCAGGTACTCGAGGGCGAAGACGCGATAGCGACGAACCGGCGTCTGATGGGTGCCACCAACCCCAAGGAAGCGGATCCGGGCACCATACGTGCGGATTTTGCTGAATCCATTGACGCGAACGCGGTACACGGATCAGACAGTCCAGAGTCTGCAGCACGTGAGATTGCATTCTTTTTTGCCGACGCAGAAATCATTGCGCGCAGCTAGGCGTTAGAGCTAAAGAGACGAATCTTGGCCACCAAGCGCAACCTCTATGGTTTAGACCGCGGCGAGCTTGAAGCCCTGTTTCAGGAGATCGGTCTGCAAGCCTTTCGTGGCAGGCAGATCATGAAATGGGTCTATCATCAGGGCATCACAGACTTTTCTGCGATGACCGACCTCCCGCTCAAAACCCGACAGTGGCTGCAGGAGCACTGCTGCTGGGAATTGCCTGTCGTGCATGAGCGCTACTTATCGAAAGATGGCACGGTAAAATGGCTGATACGCGTTGCGCAGGGCGATCTTGTCGAAACGGTACTTATCCCGGACAAAGGCCGAAACACGCTATGCGTT
>CACMHG010000076.1 GCA_902613475.1 K189A clade bacterium | reverse complement strand
TATTGCTTCTACACGGTAGCGCTGATCAAAGAGCACCGATCGAACAAGCGAACGCGATGAAAGCAGCTCTGAATAGGTCAGGGAAAGCCTATGAATGGCTAGAAATTAAAGGCGAAGGACATGGTTTTTTTGACGAGAAAAATCGCGAGCTCGCATACCGCCGAATTTTGACATTTATTGACGCGAATATTGGTAGCGTCGGGGAGCTTGGGCCAGTGAAGGCCATTGATTAAACGAACGCTTCCTCTTTCGCGCGACACAGGTCAACGCCGAAAGTTTTCTGGATTACTGAAGATCTGAGTGGCCTCGAAATTATTTTTCTGACAACGGCCGCGATCGGCATCAAAAAACGAATCTCAAGGGGTACTTGCTCCAGCAAGAGTGATTCTGTGGCGTCAGAAAGCACTAGGACCGCCAATTAAAACCTTACCGCAGTTGGTGTTTAAGAAAGTCTGCGCAATCCTTTACAGCTCTATCCGCGGCAGTCACCACCGCAGTTTGCAGTATAAAGTTATGCATCAAACCTTCGTAGCAATGATAGGACGCTGCGACCCCGGCTTGATTTAACAACCGACCATATTCCTCGCCCTCGTCGCGAAGAGGGTCGTACTCTGCAGTGATAATGTGAGCAGGCGGAACGCCGCTCAATTCCTCCACCAAAGCTGGGTTAAGTCTGGGGTCCTCCTCATCATAATCGATGCCGCCAAGGTACATGTCGTTAAAGTAATCTATCAGCCGCTTATCCAAAGTGACCCCAGTATCGAGCTCTCGCCTTGATTTGGTCTCAAAATTCACCATACGCGTGGCAGGATAGATCAAAATCTGGCACGCAGGCATTGGTTCTCCTGCTTTGTTTAGTTCATTGCAAACAACGGCTGATAGATTTCCTCCCGCGCTATCACCAGCTATTGCAATTTTACCAGGCTGCAACCGAAAAGTTTCAGTGTTGCCAAGGATATGCCGTGTTGCCGCAAGACAATCGTCGACAGCAGCAGGAAATTTGTGCTCAGGCGCTAGGCGATAATTTAAGGCGATTACCGTAACGGATGCTTCGATCGCGAACTGCCGACAGAGACTATCGTGCGAATCAAGATTCCCAATAGTAAAGCCTCCTCCATGGATAAAAATTAATCCTGGATCCAAAACATCAGACTCTGCGGCTCGATAAACCCTTACTGGTACAACGCAGTCGTCATGCTCAATTATCGTTTCATATACGGTTTGGCATGCAAGGTCTGCTTTAGCTTGTAGTTGTCCCTGTAAAACGTAGCCAGTGCGCAATAAATCCAAAGGGACATCTGCTGGATGAGGTGCATCGGGATTTTTGACTCTCCCCTCCTCTACGACTGCCGCCAAATCAGGATCAAGCTTGATTTTCATTTTCATGCCGGGTTCTTAACCAAGACCGTCGTAATAGGGGTAATTCAGGTAAAATCGGAATGCGGTGCAATCCATCGCATTGTTCATATTAGCTACTTCACTAGAAATGTCGTTGCTTCTGGCGGCGTTTACAGTTTCTCCCCAGGCTGTAATGCTTGGCTGCCATCTCGTCATAATCACTGAATCCTCTAATGCGGGTGCCGCTCCTGGGCCCATGGTCCACAGGAATGTTGACCCTTTGGACCCTATGGCGCTTAGCTTTTCAGACAACTCAGCCATCGCCGTCTTCGCAATTCCCATTGTTTCACCGGGTTGTAGGCTGCAAGTTCTTAACATAGCGACGCCAATATTTTCTTCCGGATAGACGCCGCTCCGGAATATCGCCTCGCCGCGCATCATTGTTCTGCCAACTTCGGTGAACACTTCGTCAAAGAAAGCAGCAATGTCGCTACCTTGATCAACGTAATATGAAAGGTTGTCAGCGTATTCCAAAGCATTTCGCGTAACACCGAACCAGATGACATCCCAATCGTCAGAGGCTGGTAAAGCGGCTTTGCTGACAGCCCAGGGCACTAGGATCCGCGAGTCGTACTGCATATTCCCCGCCTTTGCAAATGCACCGAATTGCTCTCGCAGGGCGAGTAAATCTTCAAGCCCTTTTCCGGGCATGAATTTCAAAGTAATCGCTTCGAGCTGAAATTTGTCCGGGTCGTCTTCGGCCGCTGCGAAGGCGAGGTTTGCCGAAAAGCACAGTATTAAAGTCAGGACCATTCTTATTGTTTTCATTATTTTCCTTAATTATCAATTTAGGTCGCTCGAGCTTTAGGTAAAGCATACTTCGTCAATGGAAATATGGAATAGCCGCAGCCTCTTAGAATCCACACAAACGTACTTATCTCGGGACAGCTCCGAAACCCCAGCGATCGTGCTCATCAAAATAGGATATTTAGCGCAGAGGTCCCCAGAACGGGTTTTTGCTCCGCACGTTTTGTTGATTTTTGTGGGCTCTTTCACAGGGTGTTGTCAATGAACATCTTCGCTGGATGACCGAAGCAGTTATTAGGGTTTGGCCTCTATCACGTTCCAAATTATTGTCAGCAACCATTGCTGGTTACCCTCCCGCTATTCATCGCCTTTAGACGGTATAAAAAACAATAATTTGAGGGATTTAGTTATCTAAAAGTATTGAACATTCTCATTTACCAGGGGAGACACAGACAATCCCCCGAGCTTTGTAAATTCCTCGAGGGACCCTTTTTCTCTTTTAGGAATACCGACTAGTCGTTCCAATAGCAACGTCTACGAGCGTACTGAAGGCGATGTCAGTATAGGACTTGCTAGTTCGGATAGTCGAGCACCCTGCTCTCTGGTGGCCTTATTGGGCGCTCCAGAGGGCCTTCCTGCGCCTTGCCGCCGACCCCCGTGACGAACCTCAGTAATCTATCTTTCCTATGTGAGACGCTCTAGCCAAAAGACTCATTGCTCTACCCCTCCTCCTGAATAAAACTCTAGTTCTACCGAGCGCACACGATAGTCCTGTTCTAGTGCCTCCTTTGCTTGGGGCAAAGCCGCAACCGTAGGCGCCTAAAGCACGATTCGTGATATCGCGGAAAGATTGCTCACCAATTCCAGACCGTAGTCAGCGGCAATCGCTTCGCTTGTATCAAGGTCCCTAACCTCCACGATCAAACGCCCTTCTGATAGTACTATCTGCCCAGTCGACAACAACCTGATTGGTTGCATGCGCACTGAGTTTGCAGAGGATTGCAATCTGCTTAGTTGCTCGACCGACGTGAGGACTGCGTAATCGCCTACCGTAATTGCGCCCTCAATATAGCCCTGATTACCGGCTTCAATTTTTATTACGCGCGCATGATCGATATTCTCGAATTCCAGTTTCTGGGGAGTCCGAG
>CACMHG010000075.1 GCA_902613475.1 K189A clade bacterium | reverse complement strand
AGGTGTTAAAAAGCCTGATGCCTGTGGCCAGATCGCCCCTCGTCCGAATAAACACACGTTGCCTCGATGAACCCCCTGCAACGTTTTCGCACCAAGTTTCGTGCCAGTCGGGTTACCTTACCGGCGGCGGCGATTGCCACCGCTATCTGCGCGGCCTGTCTGTTTGCTATTTGGTTTGAGCGCCCTGACGGTCAGGAAGAGATGGACCGCTACGGCAGCGCACTGGCGACTACCTTGGCCGATACTACGGCAGATGCACTGCTGAACACCGAGCAAATCACCCTGACGGTTATTGCCAACCGGCTCACCGCCCTGGAAGAAATTGCCGGCATCGCGTTCTTTGATGCCGGCAATGACATGATGGCCATGAGCGGCTTACAGCCGTCGAATACAAGCTATACCGCCCAAGCCACCATTGACGATACGTTGAGCGGTATTGTTTACGTCACCTTGAATCGCGAAGCATTCGCGCCACCACTGCCGTGGATGCTGGGGCTGTTGTCACTGATTACCCTATTACTGACACCACCCGTGACGGTGATGGTTATTCAGTTCAGTGTCCGGGGCAATCGGTCTCTGCCCATTGTCTCGGTGCCTGCAGAACAGGCAAAAGAGCAGCCCGCCTACTTGCTCACGGTCAGGCTGCATAACCAGCGCAGTCTGCGCTCAGCCGAGCAAAGACAAGCCATTGAAGATGCCCTAGCTATGGCCCAGGAGGTATGTGCACTGTATCCCGGACTCGCCGTGGCCGTTCAGGAGCGCGGGCTGGCCTTATTGATAAGTAAGGCCCAAACCGATGGTCTAACCGCGGTTTACGCATCGCTACTGTTGCAGCATCTGCTACGAGAATACGAAACCCTCGGCGAGTTCCGCTGTCATCTGTGTCATGTGATCAGCCCAAAAGATCCCGCAGAGATCACAGCCATGGCCATAGACGCGATCGAGGAGATTACCAATCTGGAGCAGAACCTGACCCTGGCGTCCTTAGCGAAAGCCGAGACCGCGCTGATGACGGCGGAGGTATTTACTGACCTTAATGCTGAGCAGCGCGAATGGGCGCAGGAGTTCACCCACCCGATTCTCGAAGATCTTGCACCCCAGGAAGCGTTCTACAGCGTGGAACGTCTGCCCGAGCGGGAGCAAATGCTGATTACAGGCCAGGCCCAGGTGGTGCTTGGTTTTAACATGGCAACCTAAGGCGCTATACGTCGAGCGCATGTAGTATTGCGCACCTTATGGGTCTAGTCTGCTGGGCAGTCTCACCAACAAAGAGGAGTTAACCCTATGCTGAATCACGTCATGATCGGCGCTAACGACATTCAAAAAACCAAGGCTTTTTACGACGCGGTGCTCGGTGTTCTGGGTGCAGGCCCAGCCATGGAACATGTTAACGACACGGGACATACACGCTTGTTCTATATCCACGATGGTTCGACCTTTAGCATTTCTGAGCCTATTAACGGTCAACCTGCCAGCGTTGCCAATGGCTCGACCATTGGCTTTGTATGCAGCTCGCCGGAGCAATTACAGGAATTCCACGACGTAGCAATAGCGAACGGCGGCACTACCGCGGAAGATCCGCCGGGACCTCGCGAGAGCAACATGGGCCTCATGTACCTGTGCTACTTTCTGGACCCCGATGGTCACAAGATCTGCGGTATTCACAGACCGGCTTAGTTTCCGACCAGCACAATCGCCGTGCCTTGAAACGGGCCGGCGTTTGTCGCTGGGGCACAGAACAATTCGGCCCGCGGAGTCGCCAGGGCGAGTCACTTCAACAGTTCAAAGACTCCTTCTTCCTCGAGCACACGCATACCCAGTCTTTGCTGAGACACTCCCGTTTTAAGCCGGTAATCAAACGATAGCCGAGCGCCCTCTTCTTCCGCCTCAAAAAAGCAGTACTTGATGGTTTCTGCAGATTCGAGCGACTCGGCCAGTTCAATCAGATGAGACGAGACCACAATTAGGCAGTCGATCTTTTCCGCCAACTTCTCCAGCACGGCAAGAGAGGCGTCGAAGGCATCTTTGACGTTGGTACCCTTAAACGGTTCATCCATGATGGCGACGGTTCTGCCGCCTCCATGCACGGCGGCAGCGACCGCCTTAACTCTTAGCGCCTCGGCGCGAAAATAGCTGACACCCTCGGATAGGTTGTCGCTGAGCGAGATCGACGAGATGAGGTGGCGCAGGGGCGAGAAACTAAATTCTGCCGCTGGCACACCCATACCCAGATGCGCGAAGTACAGGGCCGTCAAAAGCGCACGCAGATAGGTGGTTTTGCCCGCCATATTGGGGCCCGTTAACAACAGCAATCGCTGGGATTGATTCAACGCCACAGGATTGGGCACTGCTGCCGTCAACATCGGATGCACCAACCCGGTTCCCTGGATGCGCGTATCGCTATCGTCAATTACCGGCATCGTGAAGTCGGACTGACTGGTCACATCTGCCATGGCCACAAGTGCGTCCAGCTCGTAGCAAATGACCAGCATGCGCTGAAATGCAGTTCTCTCGAGGACTCGAAGAATTTGATCCACCCGCAGCTTTTGCCAATAGCGCGTGGGAGCCGCACTTTCATAGACCCGTATGAGCTTAGGGCTTTGCACAAGACCCCGCATCTCCACCAGCAGATCGCCTACTTCGCCTGGCAAGCTACTCGTTTCAGGGCAGTCAACCAGTTGCCGCATGGCAGAAAGAAAACGTCGAGACAATTCGATGCCATGAATAATTTTTGAATAGTACTGATCGTAGTTTGCCCACAAATGAAACGCTTCCATGCCGAACTCCAACGAGTTATCCGACTGGATCGCGGGCATGCCGCCGCTTAAGTAGCGCTCGATGTTCAATGCAAGGTAGGCAGAAGGCAGAACAGAAAAGACATGCCGATGAGCGCCGATAAACACCATGGATTCTTGGTCGCTCGAATTCGCGCTGGGTTGGCCCAGGGGGACAGCATCCTGCGTCTTAGGGCTTCGCTGCCCTTATCGGTTTTGCAGCGATTACAAAATTCAAACAGTCCGCCCGAATCTGCAGAAGAATCGAACAGGCCAAGATCCTCGATGGTGTGTGTATCTAAGCTCAAGATATCTGGCGCTTGCTTCATGGGTATCTGACCGCCGCGAGGGATCCTTCGAGGGTACGCGGGAACCCGATCCACACCGCATATTTCGGCAGTGCCTGCGGCGTCGACGTGAATCGATTCACACTTTTAGCGGGGGCAAAGTCCTCAGGTCGAGGAGCCACGCTGGCTGAAACACTACTCCACCGACAAACGATCAACCTTTTGAAAACCCCTTG
>CACMHG010000074.1 GCA_902613475.1 K189A clade bacterium | reverse complement strand
GATAGGCCTCGCCCATCTCGTCGACCAGAACCGGAACCAGCTTGTGAAAAAACGCTTCCTTGATATCCAGCTTGTATCCGTGCCGCAAGCCGCGCCGGATGATGCGCCGTAACACGTAGGCGCGATCCTCATTGCCCGGCAGAACACCATCGGCGATCAGGAATGCACTGCTGCGAATATGATCGGCGATAACCCTGAGCGAGGCCGTATTGATGACTTGGCTGGGGTCAGTAATACCCGCGTACTTGCCCGCCTCCTTCATTACGCGGGCGAACAAATCGATTTCGTAATTGCTGTGCACGCCCTGCAAAATGGCGGCCATACGCTCAAGCCCCATTCCCGTATCGACCCCGGGCTGAGGCAAAGGATCCAGCGCACCGTCAGCACTGCGATCGAATTGTGGAAACACCAAATTCTGGAATTCGATGAAACGATCGCCGTCCTCATCGGGTGAACCTGGCGGCCCTCCAGCAATGGACGGGCCATGGTCGTAGAAAAGCTCCGTGCACGGACCGCACGGACCCGTGTCACCCATGGTCCAGAAGTTCTCTTCAAGATCTATGATTCGCTCGTTAGCGATACCAACCTTGTCGCGCCAGATCTTCCGAGAATCGTCATCGGTTGGATGCACGGTAATCAAAATTTTGTCCGGATCTAATCCCACCACTGCAGTGGCGAATTCCCATGCCCAGGAAATGGTATCCTCTTTGAAATAGTCACCGAAGCTGAAATTTCCCATCATTTCGAAAAAAGTGTGGTGCCTTGCGGTATAGCCCACGTTTTCTAGGTCGTTGTGCTTGCCCCCGGCTCGCACACAGCGTTGTGCAGAGGTTGCCCTTGTGTAACCAGGATCTGATTTCCCAAGCAGAGGGTCCTTAAACTGGTTCATCCCTGCGTTGGTGAATAAAAGTGTTGGGTCGTTGTGAGGCACCAAGGAACTAGAGGACACAATTCGATGCCCTTTTGACTCATAGAAATCGAGGAACGCGTGCCGTAAATCAGCAGTTTTCATGGTGTGGCGACTGACCAAAAGAGGACGCCCGATAATAGAGCATTCGGGCCTTTAATGGCAGGCGCTAATGGCAGGACTCAGACTCTAATCACGACTAAGACATGCAGTTCTCTCTGGTAAAAGATACTGCCGCGGCCAGCGGCGTGCGAGAGGCTAGTGGTCTGTCACCTGCATCACCTGATTAATAGCACGAGACGCTAAACCCGCCGGAAATCCGCGTCTGGCCAAAAACCTCGCAACACGCGCGCGCTCTTTTTGGGCCTGATGCCATGCCTCGCGCTGCTGCTCTCTGGAGGGCCTATCGTGGGTTTCACCATCACCCACAGCAGATAGTGGCGAATTTTCACTGTCATCGGGTGGGAAAGAGCACGCCTCTGACGAGCGCAGCTCCGGTAGGAACAGATGGTCACTTGGCCTTGGCATCCGCGCCTTTTTTTCTACCTGCACAATGGCCCTAGCCAGCCATTGTTCGTTATAGGGTGCGAGCAGGGTTTCGATCAGCTCTTTGTCCAAACCGTTCTGCTCAAGTTCTCGCTGAATAAACACCGGACCGTAGCCGCGATCAGCGCGGCTTCTGCAAAAGGCTTCGCCGTAGCGTGTATTGCACAGCAGGCCCAAATTCTGAAGCTCAGTAATTACCTCACTAACAACGTCCGACAAAAACCGGCGCTGCAACTTGGTCGATAACTCGAGAACACTGTACTCCCTTGTTCCCAGCAAACGCACCGCCGCTCCATAGCATTTGGCCTCATTCCCAGCGTCTTTCGAATCGAGGCCAGCTCTACCCTTGAGCCTCACAAACGATCCTGGCTAGGCTTCTGGTGCGCCTGGCTCGCCCAAACCCGACTCGCCTGCATCGCCAGCAAGGGCTTCAACATTGTCGCCACCCTCGCCAAGGGCTGGCATGAGCAGTTGTCTGATGCGACCTTCAATCTCCTCTTTGAGCTCGGGATGATCATCCAAGAAGTCTGCAGCGTTCTTGCGTCCCTGGCCGATGCGTTCACCGTTGTAGGAATACCAAGCTCCAGATTTTTCAACCAAATTTTGCTCGACACCCAGCTCGAGTATCTCACCAGTGCGATGGATGCCTTGTCCGTACAAGATCTGAAATTCAGTTTGTCGGAATGGCGGCGCCACCTTGTTTTTCACAACCTTAACTCGGGTCTCATTACCTACAACTTCATCGCCATTCTTCACGGCACCGATGCGGCGAATATCTAATCGAACCGAAGAATAGAACTTCAGTGCATTACCGCCGGTCGTGGTTTCTGGAGAACCAAACATCACCCCAATTTTCATTCGTATTTGGTTGATAAACACAACTAGGGTATTGGACTGCTTGATATTACCGGTCATTTTGCGAAGCGCTTGGCTCATTAGACGAGCCTGCAGGCCGACATGGCTGTCGCCCATGTCTCCTTCGATCTCTGCTCGGGGGGTCAGTGCCGCGACGGAGTCCACGATGACAACATCAACTGCGGCAGAGCGTACTAACATGTCGCAGATTTCAAGAGCCTGCTCCCCTGTGTCGGGTTGCGAAACCAGAAGGTCGTCGGTGTCTACGCCCAGGGCCTGGGCATACATTGGATCTAGCGCGTGCTCCGCGTCGATGAAGGCACAAGTACCACCCGCTTTTTGTGCCTCAGCAATGACCTGCAGTGTGAGGGTGGTTTTACCCGATGATTCGGGACCGTAAATCTCTACGACCCGCCCCTTGGGCAGACCTCCAATTCCCAGCGCAACATCCAGGCCAAGAGAGCCCGTTGAGATCGACGGTATGGTGACCAGCTCTTTGTCCCCCAAGCGCATCATGGAACCCTTACCAAATTGCCGCTCGATTTGCGCCAGCGCAGCGCTCAGGGCTCGCTCTTTTTCGGGGCCTGCCTTATCGGAGCTACCTGCTTTTACACTTTCCTTCGCCATTGTCTTTCCTCGTGTCTTTCCTGGTGCCTTTCCTAGTGTCATTCCTAGAGTCTTTCCTTGTGGCTTTCTTTATGCCTTTCTTTGTGTCTTTCCTCGCGTCTAATCTGCATTCTTCTTATCATTGGTCTGATCCAGTATATGATCCTCTGTCTTATCCTCTGTCTGACCCATGATTTGATCACTGATGTGATTCTTCGCGTGGCTGTCGTTCCTCATACATCTTGGACAATACTGTATATTCGTTCAGTAGTCGCCGCAAGACTCATTTTTAGGTTTTAGGCCACTCCGCCAGTTGACGGCGATTTACCCGCTGTAGTTCACTGCCTCTTCTTTCTGGGCTGATGCGAACCCGAATTCCGATGCGATCTACACCTTCTGCTCCAGAATCAGTCTATCCCGACGCTAGCAAACTCACCCCGATGATGCAGCAATATCTCAGCATCAAGACCGCTCACACCGATGCCCTGCTGTTTTATCGAATGGGTGACTTTTATGAACTATTTTTTGAAGACGCAAAAGTCGCCTCAGACCTGCTCGACATCACGCTAACGGCACGAGGTTATACCGGTAATGAACCCATACCCATGTGCGGTGTGCCCTACCACGCGGCAGACGCCTACTTAGCACGATTGGTAAAATTGGGGCGCAGTGTCGCCATTTGCGAGCAGGTCGGTGACCCGGCGACAAGCAAGGGCCCGGTGGAGCGCCAAGTGAAGCGCATTG
>CACMHG010000073.1 GCA_902613475.1 K189A clade bacterium | reverse complement strand
TCTTCATGATGGTTAATCAGGTCGCGCAGCCTTGGCTTGACGCCGAAAAACGGCAGATTGTGCGCGGGCAAAACGAAGGTGTCTTCGGGAATCACCTCCAAAAAGTGATCATGGGACTCCATCCAATTTTTCAGCGGGTTCGCGTTGGGCTCCGTGGGGTGCACACTGACGTTGGAGGTGATGATGGGCAAAATTTGATCGCCAGAGATCAGCACCTTTAGCGCCGAGCTGTAGAGGCAGGCGTGCTCTGGAGAGTGGCCGGAGCCGACGACGATCTCCCAGTCGGTTTCGCCGATCCGCAGAATTTGACCGTCTTGCAAACGCTCGTAACCCTGCACCATGGTCGGCATGCTCATCCCCTCAGACGAGCGAGACGCCCACATTTTGGCCAACTGCTCTAGGTAATCCTTCGGCATGCCGGCTTGCACGTAGAAGTTCTCACCGATCCAACCAGACTGGGAGTTACCGCCACCATTGGCGAAGGCTCGGGCCTGAAAGTACTCGCCTTGGGTCATATAGAGCGGGCAGCGAAAGCGATCGGTGATGTGTTTGGCTTGGCCAATGTGGTCTGGATGCATATGGGTGCAAATCACGCCGAGCACCGGCCGACCACCGATGGCGTTGGTAAAAACGTCTTCCCAAACTTGCGTGGTTTGCGCGTTGGACAACCCGGTATCGACTATCCACCAACCGCCGTGATCTTCAAGTAAGTACAAATTGATGAATGCCAACGAGCCGCTCATTGGCATGGCTAGCCAAAAAACGCCCGGGGCTACTTCTTGAAGTTCACCCTTGGCCGGGCGCTCGTTTATGGGGTAGGTAATTTCGTCGAAGGACGTAGGTCTTGTAATGCTCATAGTCAGAGTATAGCTGCTGGGTGATGACAGCGCTGCTGGTGATTTGCTTGACCGCTCGCGGAAGGGTTGCCAAGCCGAGGACTTTGGTAGATTTTGATGGCAAGGAAGTGAGGAGTGGCGCTTGTGGAGTCAGTTTTAGCAGGCCGGACAGTCGTAGAGGTTAGCCAAAGTCCCGCCGCCGGGCTGGCCACCATGGTCATGGCGGACTTTGGTGCCGACGTCATTTGGTTTGAATACGGTGGGCAGAACGGCAGCAGGGCTAAGGCAGAGGAGCCAGGCGAGGGATACCGCGTCTGGCATCGTGGCAAACGCCGTATACCCGTGAATCTGAGCGCAACAAGTGACGCTGCGCAATCCGAGGCTGACACGATACGCGAGCATATCCTCGCCAGTGCCGACGTTTTTGTCACCGACCTCAGCGTCGAACGTCTTGGGGAGCTGGGCCTTGACTGGTCTGCCCTGGGCGCGAGGCGTCCTGACTTGGTGCACGCAGAGGTCAGTGCTTTTGGTGATGACAATCCTTTTTCAATCCTCGCGGCAGATGGCGATCGCGGGATGCCACAAGAGAGCCTGGTAGCCGCGGCCATCGGTCGCATGATGCTGTTTGAGGGCGTGGCAAAGCGTCCTGGACCAGTTTACTCCGCGGTACCTGTGGGTACGCATGGTGCTGGACAGGCAACCTTGGCAGGTGTTTTGGCCCAACTAGTGGCGCGCCAGTCTGGCCGTCTGGGCCAACGTCAACAAACCTCGGTTTTGCGGACGCTAACATCCTATGACCTGGTGGCTCTGGGCGCGAGCCAGTTGGATGAGTCACCGTTTCCACTGGTTAATCCGCTGGAAGTCCTGCCCATGCTGAATTTCCAGCCAGTACAGTGTGCGGACGGACGCTGGATGCAGCTCGGTAATTTGCTCCCCCACCTGCAGGTCAATTTTCTGAAGGCTGCCGGACTGAGCGACATTCTCAGTGATCCTTTGTTCGGGCAAGACCCGCCCGATGAGGCCGCGATCGAGGGTTTTCGCCAGCGCGTTTGTGAGCATATGGCGACCCGCACGTTGGATGAGTGGATGAGGGAATTTGAGGCAGACGGGGGAGTGGCTTCGCATCCTTATCAAAGTACTCAGCAGGCCATGCAGGACCCTGACATTGTGGCCAATGGCCATAGTGATGACAGCCACGGCTTCTCTCAGTTAGGCGTGCTTGGGAGATTTCAGCGTACACCGGGAACTGTCGCGCCACCGCCCGTGGACTTAACCTTGGCTGATCTAGTGTTGCCGAGAAGATTCACGCCGGGGTCCGGGGAGACAAGTGCCACTAGCATGGCGACTCGATCCTTACCGCTCACAGGGGTTACCGTTGTTGAGGCCGCAGCCATCATCGCCTCACCCTTGGGCGCCTCAATGCTCGCAGACTTGGGTGCCCGGGTGATCAAGCTAGAGCCGATCGCTGGAGACCCATTCCGCCTCATGGCCTTTGGTCTTGGTGCGGATCGCTGTAATACCGATAAAGAGAGTATTGCACTGAACTTGAAGAGCGAGGCGGGCCAAAAGATCGCCCAGGATCTGGTCGCTAGCGCCGATCTGTTCATCCACAACTACCGCCCGGGTGTGCCTGAGCGGCTGGGTCTTGATTATGAGATCCTGGCAAAACGCAATGCGCGTTTGGTGCACTTATCAGCGACGGGTTACGGCACTCAGGGTCCCGGCAAGATCCGTCCCTCCACGCATCCCGTGCCCGGCGCCGCACTGGGCGGCGTGCTTTATCAATTCGGCGAACTGCCGAGTACGCCACTGGCCTATGACGAGCTGCTGGATGTGAGCCGGCGCTTGTTTCGAGCGAATGAGCTGAATCCAGACCCCAATACATCGTTCGTGGTGGCCAGTGCTGCGGTAATGGGACTGTTAGCCGCGGCCCAAACTGGGCAGGGACAGAAGGTGGAGCTTGATATGTTCGGCGCCAACGCCTATGCCAATTTTGATGACTTCGTCGACGTTGGTGCAGGTAGTGCCAGGCTACCGTTAGATGGTGACTATCGGGGCAAGGGGCGCTTCGAGCAGCTGTATCCGTGCCGCGAAGGTTGGCTGATGATCAGTATTGACCGCGAGGTTGACCAGCAACGTTTGCTCGCAGAAATTGGCAGCTTCGATAACCTACTGACGCAAGATGCTAGTCATTGGCAGGATCGGTTACTTCCCTTGGGCTTGGGCGCGGTGCGTGCTGATGGCTCAGTGACGGGCTTACGTATTCGAGAACCTCAGTTTGCCAGTTGTGAGCTAGCGGTGGCTTTCGAGCACCCGATTCACGGTGCAGGCGTTCGACATGGAGCAATGTCGGCTTGGCCCATGAGTGACAGAACCCTACAGGGTCCATGCCGTACTGGTGATGCCTGTGAAACGCTTTTGGATCAGCTGGGGCTCTCCAAGGCACAAATCGTAGATTTACAGAGTAGTGAAGTCGTCAATGGTTAGGACGTTGGCTAGGCGAGACGCGAGCGCTATGATCCAATAGCGCGCCAGGCTCATTTGGAATACTGGTGCGAGGAACGAAGAGAAGAGACGATGAATAAAGACGACGCATCAGCAGTAGCCCTACAGAGACCAACCGATTTTTTTACCCCAGAGGAAATTGCCTGCCTGAGGGAAGTGGATTCTTGGCGCAGCTCACTGGCAATTGCGCATTGCTGGGCGGTCATTGTCGGCACCTGGATCGTCGTTTGTTTGTTTCCCAACCCGATCACCATCACCCTAGGCGTCATGATTATTGGTACAAGACAGCTGGGCCTGTTTGTACTCACCCACGATGGCGCCCAC
>CACMHG010000072.1 GCA_902613475.1 K189A clade bacterium | reverse complement strand
GCTGGGTTACTTCTTTTTGACCACATCTGCACGCACGGTGATTGTCTTTTTTGAAGGCAGTCTCACTGACTCAGTATTACTATACGCAGCCCTGGGTGCTCCCGCAGTTGTCTTGGGGGCTTGGCTGGGGCGGCGATTTCCGCCACTGGTCAGCGAAGAGGCCCTTAAACGTGGGGTATTTGTCGGGCTTTTGCTGATGGGTATTTGGATCTGCGCGACTGCGTTGACCACTGGTCTTGGGCTTAATTTTGTATGAGCACGAGAGGCGGTGTCTTGTTAGGAAAAAAACATGTCTGAGTTCGATGCGATCCGCCCCTACTACGATCACGAAGTGCAGGATGTTCTGACCCGCATTGTCGCATCGAGGGAATTAGCCCAGGCCGCCAATCAGCTGATTATGCCGAGTTGGCTGGGCCAGGGTAGCCTAGGGATCTGGCTGACCCGCACAGCACTGCGCCTCAAAACGCGAAAACTCAAGTCAGTACGCGACTGCCAAAATATGGTGGCTAGCCTATTTGAAACCGTCATCAATCGCACCATAGATCGACTGTCGGTAAGTGGACTGGAGCAGCTGAGTCCGAATCAACACTACCTGTTTGTCTCCAACCACCGCGACATTTTGATGGACTCGAGCCTGCTCAATTATCTGCTTTACGAGGCCGGCCACGATACCTGTCGGATGGCCGTTGGCGACAATCTGCTGAACAACACACTGGTGGCGGATTTGATGCGCCTCAACAAGAGTTTTGTGGTGGAGCGCAGTGCTGCCGGAGCGCGCGCGCAGTACCGAGCGCTTACTCGAACCAGCCGCTACATGCAGTACTCCCTGCAGCAAGGCATATCTGTTTGGATTGCCCAGCGGCAGGGCAGGGCAAAAAACGGTTTTGATCGCACAGACCCGGCGCTGCTCAAAATGCTGTTGCTGGCTTACCGAGATAAGGGTGCATCGCAAAGTCCGCTGGCGCGCCTGCTAGCGCTCACGCCTGTAGTGCCGGTTTCCGTTTCCTATGAACTTGATCCCTGCGCGGTGAGCAAAGCACATGAGTTGGCGGTCATTGACCAGCGCGGCGAATACGTCAAAGCCCCGGACGAAGATTTGAACAGCATGGTGCGAGGCTTAATGGGCCCGAAAGGTCGGGTGCGCCTAGCCTTCGGCGCGCCGATTACCGCCGCTAGCAGCCTTGAAGACCTCACCGATCAGCTCGACCGGGCGATTGTCGCCAACACGCGCCTTTACCCCACGCATCGTTACGCCAGAGCAGTTGGCGAAGGCCTAGATACTCAAGACTTACTCAATAATCCCAAGGTGAGGGTGCTGGCGGGTGAGCTAGAATCCATGAGCGCAGCAAAGCGTCCCTACTTGCTGCAGCAGTATGCAAATATCTGGCGCAATAGACACGAATTGGGTCTTGGCTAGCGCAGTCGCAAGCGCCTGACATGACTGCCAAGGCGCTATTCGACCGTAAGTCCAACGGCCCCGTAGAGCTTAGGCAGACCTAGCCTGCGTTGCTAGTTCTGCAGCGCTCGCGCTGCGCACTTTGCCATCGTAGATGAACTCCGAGCCATCGAGATCGGTGGCAGGTATTTCATCTTTTTCGCGCCAATAATCTTGATTATGACGCCACTCGGGCTTGGCACCGCGTTGCGGCATCTTATCGATATCTCGCATGAGATAGTTCGGGTTGAAGTTGTCTTCCTCGATCCAAGGCAAAATCTCCATAGCAGCATCTTCATCCCGCAAGGCGACTTCGACGCGCTTCGCGCCAATGGCGTCCATATGGTTGAGCAGGCCGCAGACAAAGTCGCCCATGAGATCTACGCGGAGTGTCCAGCTTGCCCGAAAGTAGCCGAATACCCATGCCATATTGGGTACGCCAGTAAACATCATGCCGCGATAGTTCACCGTATCGTGCCAATCTACGGTCTTACCATCGACCTGAAAGGGGATGTTGCCCATAACGGATAAATAGAAACCCGTGCAGACACAGACGATGTCAGCTTCGATCTCTTCACCGCTAGCGGTACGGACGCCGCTTTCGGTAAAGGTGTCAATCGTGTCAGTTACCACGGTGACTTTGCCAGCCCCAGCGGCTTGAAAGAGATCGCCATCCGGGCAAAAGGCAAGACGCTGTTGCCATGGTCGGTAGCGTGGCGTGAAGTGAGGGTCAAACTCGAAGTCGTCACCCGCATACTGCCTCATTAGGGCTTTGAGCTCCTCAAACACTGCATCGGGCTCTTCTTTGCAGCGCTCAGTAAGGACATCTTGGTCGTAGAGTATTTGTGCCCGAACCACGCGATGAATGGTTGGCTCGTCGATACCTATCTCGCGCAGACGGTCTGCCAACTCGTTTCGGTTTTCGCTGCAGAAAAAATAGGTGGGAGATCGCTGTAGCATCGTGACGTGCTCGGCATTCTTCGCAAATTCGGGAATTACCGTTGCGGCGGTGGCACCGGAGCCAATCACCAGTACTTTTTTGCCGGTGTAGTCTGTTTTCGGATCCCACAGTTGGGCGTGAGTCAAAAGGCCGCTAAATTTGTCCATACCCGGCCACTGCGGAATGTGCGGATTCTCGTGGTCATAGTAGCCCTGGCACATCCACAAGAAATTGCAGGTAAAGGTGAGGCTAGCGCCGTCAGATTTGCGGGTCGCTGTTACGGTCCATCGATTGTCCTCGGTTGACCAACTGCAGTTGGTAATGCGGTGGCCGTATCGAATATGCTGATCGATACCGTTCTCTTCGATCACCTCACCCATATATTCGAGGATCGCCTCGGCACTCGCGATGGGCGTATCCGTCCACGGCTTGAAGCGATAGCCGAAAGTATAGAGATCTGAATCTGAGCGTATTCCCGGATACTTGTGGGTCTCCCAGGTGCCGCCAAAGGTGTCCTTCATTTCTAAAATGCAGTAACTCTTGTTAGGGCTTTGTTCCTGTAAATGATAGGCCTCGCCAATGCCGGAAATGCCTGCCCCCACGATCAGTACGTCAGAGTCCGTCGTGTCCTGTGAAGCTCGGTTAGTGTTGGTAGTCGTCACGATGTTTGTCCCCCATGTGTCTTAGCGCCAGGCTTCGCGAAGCCGCCAGCGCTAGGACATAGAACGTATACCGGCATAGACGAGACCGCAACACGGAATTGATAAACGGTGCTACGAGAGATAGGGCAATTGTTGGCTGAAGAAGCGCGCTAACCAAGGTAGGTCAGGGGTGGCTCATCCAGCACAGCCAATTGCTCGCGCAGCGCGAGCACGTGGTTTGACCAATAGTTCACGGTATCGAAGGTGGGAAAGGCCATGGGAAAGGCAGGGTCCTGCCAACGTCGCGCGATCCATGCCGCGTGATACATGATGCGCAATGTCCTGAGTGGCTCAATAAGCACCAGTGTCGATGAGTCAAAATCATAGAATTCTTGATACGCATCAAGAATGAGACTGAGCTGTAAGGTGCGATCTGCTCGCTCACCGCTGAGCAGCATCCACAGATCCTGGATAGGCGGGCCAGTCATGCAGTCGTCAAAGTCGACGAAGTGGGGGATATCGTCTCGCCATAGGATGTTGCCCATGTGGCAGTCGCCATGAATCGACGCCATCGGCGTTTGATGCATTAAAGGGGTAATGCGCTCCATCAGCTGCTCGGTAATGGAGCGATAGGCCTCTTCCATTTCCACCGGCAGAAAATTGTTCTGTAGAAGAAAGTCGCGGCTTTCAACACCGAGTCGTTCGGCAGTTAAGCTCACCCGGTGCTGGAAAGGTTGGCTGGCGCCGAAGGCATGCAAGCGCGCAATGGCCCGAGCCAAAACTTCAAGGTCATCCTCGTTTTCCAAATTGGGAGGATGGCCACCCTGTCGGGCAAAAACCGCAAAGCGATAACCCAGATGTTGAAAAATACTGGTGTCTTCCAGCTGGATTGGAGGCACGACGGACAACTCTGCATCAAAAAGGCCCTGGGTAAAGCGGTGCTCCTCCAGGATCGCATTATCAGA
>CACMHG010000071.1 GCA_902613475.1 K189A clade bacterium | reverse complement strand
GGCTGCGGCGCGCGGATTTCCCTTAGGCGTCATCGACTCATCGAAGAATCCCTCTGAGCGATAGGTTTTCCAGCTTTCTTCCATTCGGGGCCGCTGCCTGTTGATATTGACCGTCATCCTGGGGCACCGGCGTTTTCGCTTGAGCAGAGGCTGCGCCACCGATGTTACTGACTTTAGCCTACCACGGACTCACCAATGTCTTACCAGCGTGATAGCCAATATCCCGTTAAAACCTGGAATATATGTTGATACCTTGCCGGGGTAAACAGCAAACGTTTGCGCTAGGGCATATCAGCGTGGCTCAAGCGTCTGATCAGCTTTTCATGCTGGGGGAACAACTTGAGCAGCTCGTCGCGATAACCCAGCGTCATATCCGCGTATTCAAAACCCGGCGAGACTGCCTCGCTCACAAGTCCGAAGCCATGCTCGCCATCCGCAGGAATTTGTGACGCCTTCCAAACACCTCCGGGGACCGTCATTTGAAGCCGTTGCCCAGCACGTAAGTCATTGCCCATGACCACTATTTCTAGCTGGCCGTCAGGGTGCACCAAGTAATAGGTAATGGGGTCGCCCAAATGAAAGTAGTGGACGATATCAGAGCGGTTCACGTGGAAGTGGCCGATGGGCGACTGCGCAGCCAACAGATAGAAAATAGATGTCATCGACAATCGCTCATCGCCCCGCGGCGTGAGCAGTGTGTAGTCAGCGGCATAGGTGCGGCGGAAGAAACCGCCTTCCACATGCCCGTCAAGGTTAAGAAGGTCGACTAACTCATTGGCACTCAGGCCCTGACTACTCTTGGCAACACCAGAATGCGCCTGGGTGGCTGCGACAGCGAGTAGGATTAAGACGAAGAGCGTCAACCACCGAAGCGAAGACATCAGACCCCATATGTGGCGATCTTTGGCCAACCCACTGCGACTGATAGTGCTCATCGACTTACCGACCTTTTTATCCGATCGACGTCTGCCTAGATCGACAACGTCACTTTGCCAAAATGCTGTGCGCTCGCTTGATAAGCAAAAGCATCAGCGATATCTGCAAGATCGTAATCAGCATCGATCACAGGCTTGATCTGGCCGTTCTCAACGGCGCGAGTCATAGCGTCCTGCATCGCTGCGCTGCCCACGGCAACCCCGTGTACCTGCAGCTGCTTCGAGAAAATCATGGGCACATTCACCGTGGCGGTCACACCACCAAGGATTCCTACCAAGGAGATCTGGCCGGAGGTACGCGCTGCGTTGATGGAGTGCTGTAAGGTCGCCCCGCCACCAATGTCGATCACATGGTCGACCCCGCCGCCACTGACCTTGCGCACCGTGTCGCTCCAATGCTCATCCTCTACATAGTTGATGACGTGATCAGCGCCCAAGGCCCTAAGTCGTTCGCCCTTGGCATTGGACGAGGTCGTAGCAACAACCGATACCCCCGCCGCTTTCGCCAACTGCAAAGCGACGATCGACACGCCGCCTGTGCCCTGAACCAACAAGCTATCGCCCGCCTGCATTTGGCCTCGCACCATCAACGCTTGCCAAGCCGTTAGCCCCGCGCAGGGCAATGTCGCCGCTTCTGCATAGGTTAAGCCCTCGGGCATTCGGGTGACTGCATTTTCCGATAAAACAGCATATTCACAGGCGCAGCCATCGATGCTGTCGCCGGTGATCGCACGAGTTCGCTCAGGACGATGGCGACCTTCCTGCCAATCGGGGAAAAACAGCGACATCACCTTGTCGCCGGTCTGCCAGCGAGTCACCCCAGCACCTATGGCAACAATTTCACCGGCGCCGTCAGACATAGGAATACGCCCGTCGCTTACCGGCAGCCCGCCGTTTGCAACCAGCAGGTCGTGATAGTTCAAAGAGCTAGCGTGCCAGCGCACACGAATCTCGCCCTGTCCCGGCTCGCCAACCTCTTGCTCGGCCAATGCCAGGTGGTCTAATCCGCCAGGGGTTTTTACTTGTACAACTCTCATAACGCTCACTTTTTATTGTTTTCCTGTCGCTACATTAACAGGGATTGATCAAGCAGCGGGGGCTTGACCATGCTCATGTCTGCTTGCCTATTTTGCGGATAGAGGCGGCAGGCCGGCCCATGGTCGATGGGCGCTTCTGCCTACCGGTGCATAAGCTCGTCACGATGCAAGATTTCTGTTGATTACTTCCACCACGGGTAAAATGGCGGCATCTCCCTAGCCGAATCGCTAAACGTTGCCTCACGTTTTTCTAAGAACGATTGCACCCCCTCCTTGCCGCTGCCGATACTTGCGTAAAAAATCGCGAGTGAATCCACATTGTGCGCGTCTCGGGGATGATCTTGAGCAGAGTTGCGATACATCATTTGCCGCGTGAGCGCGATCGCTACAGGACTATGCTTAACGATCTTCTGCGCAATGGCGTAGGCCGCGGGCAAAAGATCATCGGGTTCATGTGCAGCTTTCGCAAAACCGGCGTCCACTAAAGAATCGGCGTCGAGAATTTCCGCTGTATAGCACCACTCCAGCGCGGTCGACAGACCTACCACCCTTGGCAAGAACCAACTCGAGCATGCCTCAGGCGTAATGCCGATTTTGTTAAAGACAAAGCCCACCTTGGCCTTGGTGGAGACGAGGCGGATGTCCATGGCGCAGGTCATGGTTGCGCCCACGCCAACCGCCGCACCGTTGATTGCCGCGATGACCGGTTTTTTGCATTCAAAAATCGCCAGCGACACCAGGCCTCCCTCATCGCGAACGCCATGCAAAATCTGCGCTTCATCACCACGCTCGCTCACATCTTCCAATGTGGGTTGTTGGCTCTCATCAAGGCCAAAGACATTACCGTCTACGGACAGATCCATGCCGGCGCAAAAAGCACGGCCCCCACCGGTCACCACAATCGCGCCCACCGCATCGTCTTCACTGGCCCGGTGAAAGGCGTCAACCAACTCGCTCGCCATCTCAAGGGTGAATGAGTTCAACTGGTCAGGCCGATTTAGCGTCAACGTTAAAATTCCTTCCGATACCGCATAGGTAAGTGTGTTGTAGTCCACAGAGAATCTCCTCGAAAAAGCGTGAGTTGAGATCCGCAGAATATGACCAGACGCCATAGAAGACCACAGCGCTTGGTGCACTCGGCAGGTGAAATGTCGTAGGAAAAATATAGACATTGCTAACCGCACCTAGCCGTCAGTCCCAGCACAATCTGTCCAATTCGCACTTTTTTGAATCCGCCCATACGGCGCAAAACTGGCTTTTAACTTAGTCGGCAATTGCTCATGATTGGGGAGCGCAAGATTTGCGCATTGCATGTAGAGGCGAACTGGGGAGAGATAGTGCAGGCCTTTATCATCAGACGACTGCTCGCGGTCATACCAACCTTGCTGTTTACGAGCGTGATCGTCTTCGCTTCGATTCGCCTCATTCCCGGCGATGTCGTCGACCTCATGCTGGCACAGAACGATATCTCCACCGGTACAGACCGGGCGGTGATTGAAGCCGCTCTTGGTTTGGATAAACCGATCTACCAGCAATATTTCATCTGGATCACCAACATTTTGCAGGGCGACTTTGGCTACTCGCTGTGGCAGAACACACCGGTCGCTGAACAGTTGGCGCTTACTTTGCCCATTACCTTTGAACTGGGTTTTCTGGCGCTGATTGTCGCCCTGACGGTAGCGATCCCAATTGGCATTTACTCGGCAATGAAGCAAGACACGCCTGGCGACTACATCACTCGTTCTTTCTCACTGTTAATGCTTGCCATTCCAAGCTTTTGGCTCGGCACCCTGGTCATGGTATTCCCCTCGGTTTGGTGGCGATGGGCACCGCCCCTGCAGTACACCCCGTTTTTTGAGGACCCGCTGGGCAATTTGGCGCATATGCTGGTACCCGCTGTACTGCTGGGACTTTCACTTTCTGCGGTAACCATGCGCATGACTCGAACCATGATGCTGGAAGTGCTCCGGCAAGATTACATACGCACAGCACGCGCCAAGGGTTTGCGTGACAACCTGATTATTTTTCGGCACGCCCTACGCAATTGCTTGATTCCCGTG
>CACMHG010000070.1 GCA_902613475.1 K189A clade bacterium | reverse complement strand
ACAAAGCTCGAGCAGCCATAAGTGACTCGCGTTCAGGTACAGCAGCAGCGAGTAGCCCAGCAGCAACCCGGGCACGATACCAAGCCCCAACCAAAAAAAGATGGGGCGATGAATTTCATGAACATGACCCCGCAGCGATAGCGCTGAATTGAGCATGCTGAGGAAACTGACAACTGCCGCCAGAGTCGGTATGTCGAGGAGCCTAAGCCCGCCAATCACTGCGACGGCAATCATACCCAGCGCAAACCCCGCCACAGCCTGCACATAGCTGCCGAACAGCAGCACAAGCAGGACGAGGATGAGGGCAAGTTCGGGCATCGCGCCAGTCTGCCACACTCATACAAACCCCGCGCCAAAACGAGACAGAAACTCAAATCACGTTCTTGGAAAGGCACGCATCTGCTAGGGTAAGCCCAATTTTTCTGGACACACTCCCATGGATTTCGCGCTGACAAACAAGGTTGCCCTGGTAACAGGCAGCCATCGCGGCACCGGTCAAATTATCGCCAAAACCCTGTTGCAAGAAGGCGCCAGTGTACTCGTACACGGCATGACACAATCTCAGGCCGAGGCGTCCACTGAACAGCTCGGCGCGGGGACACCCGTGTGGGGCGATATCGTCAGCGGGGAAGGTTGTGATCAATTGCTGGGACAATGCGATGCATTGGATGTGTCGATCCTCATCAACAACTTCGGCGCAGCGGACTCAGGCACCTGGCAAAGCCAGGACGAGGACGACTGGATCCTCGCCTATCAAAAAAATGTCCTGTCAGCACAGCGCCTGATTGCTGGGATGCTGCCGAAACTGATCGCTGCTCCCTGGGCTAGGATTATCAACCTCGGCACCGTGGGTTCCACCAGCCCCAACGCGAGAATGCCCGGCTATTATGCCGCCAAGGGGGCGCTGGCCAACATGACCATTGGCCTAGCCAAGGAGGTTGCCGGAAGCAACATTCGGGTCAATCTCGTGTCGCCAGGCATGATCCATACACCAGAAGTTGAACGCAGCTATATGCAGTTAGCCGCCAAGCGCGGGTGGGGAGACACCTGGGCAGAAGTCGAACCTCATGTTGCCAAAGACATTCCGATTCGACGCATCAGTCGACGAGAAGAAGTCGCAGGGTTGGTCGCCTTTCTATGCAGCCCGCTGGCAGATGCTATTCACGGCCAAAACATACGCATTGATGGCGGTCAGTTGGGGATTGTGGACTGATGGATAAAGGGCCCCTCAACAATTTGTCGCTTCGCTTGGCCGGTGTCGTCATCATTTTGGCAGTGTTATTTGTTATCGACCTCAACATTGACGATGCCGTGAACCAACTTTGGCTGCCCCTATTGCTGGCTGCTGGTGCCTACCTAATGACGCTATCGCTGATGGCGGTAGCGATTACCGCTGCAACCCTGGCCTTTCTGCATATGGAACTAAGCGCCACCTTCTGGGTACCCGCTATCGCCTACCCAGCGTTGTTGATCATCTGCGGCCTCTACATTGCTTGGGTACTGCTGCAGCGCTTTCGCCAGCGCATAAAAGACACTCACGAGGAGCGCTGGGCAAATCGGCAACGCGAGCCTAAGGAATGACCAACCCAGCCGTGCTCTTCGATTTCGACGGCACTCTCGTCCCCAACCTTGACCTCACGGATATGCGACGGCAAATAGCGGCCATGGCGAAGGCGGCCGGGGTGCCCGATAGTGTCCACAACGGCCTGTATATTGTTGAAATCATCGAAGCGTCTCACGCTTGGCTTAGCAACCAAGATACTGCGCTAGCAAGTTCTGCTGAGGCCTACGCTGCGGCGAGCCACCGGCGGATCAACGATATTGAAATGCAGGCCGCCAGCAATACGGCTCCATTTACAGCGGTCCGACAGGTACTGAGTCAGCTTCGAGACAAGGGCTATCGCCTCGGCATCGTGACCCGCAACTGCCGCGCAGCCGTGCTCACCATGTTCCCGGATATGGACGAGTACGTTGACTGTCTGCATGCCCGGGACGACGTGATACACCTCAAACCCGACCCGAGGCACCTGCAAGACAACCTTGATGCCCTCGGTGCGAAGGCTGCCTTATCGGTCATGGTCGGCGACGGCGCGCTGGACATGCAGGCGGGCCAGGCGCTTGGTATGCGCTGCGTCGGTGTGCTTACTGGCAGCAATGACACCCATGCTCTTACCGATGCTGGGGCGACCGAAGTGCTAGCAGATTACAGAGGACTTGTTAGTCTGTTGACCTGACAGCCGATTGAGAGGTCTCATGCCCGCCACCATTACGCACCTATTTCGCTACCCCATCAAAAGTATGGGTGGCCACCCGCTAGAAAAAAGTACTCTCACCGCTAAGGGCATTCCCGGCGACCGCGCATGGACGCTCAAAGACGAGGAGCGCGGCGGTATAAAAGGCGGCAAGCGTTTCCCACAGCTGCTGGATATGAGTGCCCGCTTCATAAACGAACCCACAGAGCAGGTCGTTTCTCCAGAAGTGCAAATTATCCTTAATGATGGCCGCAGCGTTTCGTCATCGGATCCGCAAGTGAACGAGACCCTGAGTGCAGAAGTAGGTGCACCCGTCAGCCTATGGCCCTTGCTACCCGCAGATCAGCTCGAGCACTATCTGCGCCCACCAATGGATGAGGGAGTGGACCCGGAGGCCTATTTTCGCGAAGTCTTCGCTCGAACCGCCGACGAGCCGCTACCAGACCTCAGTGTTTTTCCGGAAGAACTCTTCATCTACGAATCGTCTCCGGGCACTTATTTTGATGCTTTCCCCATACTGCTGATGAGTCAGGCAAGCTTGCGACACTTCGAGCAAATCATGCTTGAGCAAGGCAGCGGATCTCAATTTGACGTTCGCCGTTTTCGGCCCAACATTTTGGTGGAAACAGAGGAATCCGGCTTCCCGGAAAATAATTGGGTTGGGCGACGAGGCGAAATCGGTACGGCAATTATCAAAGTAGAAGTCGAATGCCCGCGCTGCGTCATGACAACCCACGGCTTTAGCGACCTACCCAAGGACCCAAAGATCATGCGTCATTTGGTGAAGGAGAACAGCGGCAATCTTGGCGTTTATCTGAGCATCGAGCAGCCGGGCGTCATTGCCATCGGCGACTCGATTCGTTGGCTGGACTGAGCCGCTTCGCCCCCAAAAAAAGCGCGTTTGCTTACACAAACGCGCTTTACTCCCTCTCCCCAGGAAGTTAAGTCAAGCTAGTTGCTGCCAGTGGGCACCTCGTTGAAGGACATACCCTTATCCATGCGCGGCTCTTGGGGCATACCCAAGACTCGCTCAGCAATAATGTTCGCCATAATTTCATCGGTTCCACCGGCGATACGCCCGCCCGGGGCACCCATATAGGTTAGCTGCAGCAGGCCCGCTTCCTTCGACAGATTCTCGTCCCAAATCGCGCCGCTCATCTCGAGCAAGTCCATGCAAAAGGACGCCATCTCTTGTGTCTTGGGTGCACCTACCAATTTGCCGATAGAGTTTTCGGGACCTGGAATCTCACCCCGCGACATTGCAGTCATGGATCGGTAGCCCGTGAAGCGCAAACCCGACTCCTGCACATACCAGTCAGCCAGCTTCGCGCGAACCGCACTGTCCTCAATCGCAGGCTTATCATCAATCATCACCTCGCTGGCAATACGATAAGCCACGTCTACATTGACGCCTGCGCCACCGCCGCCGATCGCCGCGCGCTCGTTCATGAGCGTGGTTAATGCCACCTGCCAGCCTTGCCCGACCTCACCCAGCCGCTGACTGTCAGGAATGCGCACGTCAGTAAAATAGACCTCGTTGAAATTAGCGCCACCGGTCAGCTGCTTGATGGGCTTAATTTCTACACCCGGCGACTTCATATCGAGAAAGAAATAGCTCAGGCCTTTGTGCTTGGCGACATTTGGATCTGTTCGTACGACCAAGATCCCATAGTCGGAGTAATGCGCACCAGACGTCCAGATCTTCTGTCCGTTGATTACCCAGTCATCGCCATCGCGCTCGGCCTTGGTGCGCAGGGCTGCCAAGTCAGAGCCACCCGCTGGCTCTGAAAACAGCTGGCACCAAATCTCTTCACCACTCGCTAACTTTGGCAAAAAACGCTCGTGGTGCTCTGGCTTCCCCCAGGTCATCAGCGTCGGAGCCGCCATGCCCTGACCAATGACAAAGACGCCGCCAGGTGTGTTGAACTTCGCTTCTTCTTGGTTCCAGATCACCTGTTCGATGGCCGTAG
>CACMHG010000069.1 GCA_902613475.1 K189A clade bacterium | reverse complement strand
TGGTTGGGCAGCTCGGGGCTACCGGTTTTTGCAAAGGCGACCCATGCCTTACGCATGAAGCTTGCGGTTTTCTCAAAATTCTTGAAAGCAGCGATCCCTGGCAGAGGTAGACCGTTACCAAAAACCATAAGATCTAAGGCGTGGCTTGCGCCGATAAGTGGTGACGACCATTCGAACAAATAGGTGTAGGTGCCTTTTTGCGATTGTTGTTGGTGGCCTTCGGCGATGCGCAGGCTTGGCAAACGGAACCACATGTCGCCGAGGGCCGCGTTAAAGCAATCACCGGCATCCCATTCAGGATGGATTTCGCGGTAACGGTTAAGCACGTCAGACCACTCTGCGCCGGAGACGGCCACTACTTTGCGTGCGCGCCGATCAAACTGACTGCCTTCAAGGTCCATCAACATGTCAAAGAAATTTGCCTCTTCACGACAGGTGCCAATCAGATAATCAATGTCGAGTCCTATGCCTGCAAACGAAGCATCCACGGGGTGGACGGGCAAATGTTGATTGAGCACCGGCAGATAAGTCTGCGGATCTGACCATACATGGCGCGTATTCAGAGCGCCGTAAAGTTCGACGAACTTCTGCCAAGGCACAGCTCGTAAGGCCTCGACATCACGCATCTTGACGCCTAGTTGATCGATTACATAGCGTGCAATAGGCGTAGCCGTAGCGGGTCGCTGAACCGCATGGCCGCCGCTTTGTAAAATGGCGCGATTGATCAAACCCGATGCGCCCGGCGTGGCAATGGTGGCCTGCGCTGCGGCTGCGCCCCCCGATTCGCCAAACAGTGTTATATTGTTAGGGTCGCCGCCAAAAGCCTGAATGTTATCGGTCAACCATTCCAGCACGCAGATCAAGTCCTGTATGCCAAGATTGCCAGGCCCAACATTCTCACCAAAAAGCTCCTCTAGATATAGAAAGCCCTCTGCCCCCAGGCGCCGGTTGCAGGTAACCAGTACCACGCCTTCCCGGGCGAAATGGCCGCCATCATAAATCGCATCGGCCCCACTGCCGGAAATCTGCCCGCCGCCGTGAGCCCAAACCATGACCGGTAAAGCTCGCGCTGCAGGGTCGGGTGTCCAGATGTTCAAATTCAGACAGTCTTCGCCCTCAACCAAAGCATCGCCTGCCATACCACCGGTCTGCGGACAAATTTGGCCATACTTGGTCGCCTGCAACACGCCCGACCAAGGCTTACGTCGTACAGGGGTTAGCCAACGAAGAGTTCCAAACGGCGGTTCCGCATATGGGATACCTAAAAATTTGTGCACTCCATTGATGATCCTGCCCTGCATCTGGCCCGCGGGAGTCGAAAGTACCGGAGACAACATAGACGGCCCTTGGTGACAGCTCGTTGTTGCGAGGGCGGTCGCAGACGCGGTGCCGAGCAAGAATTTTCGTCGCCGCATAAGTTATACCACCCCAATTTTGATGCGCGCGTGTTTTCAAGTTCCGATATTAACGGCAAATTGATGATTTGAGGCGGTCTCGATTATTGTGGACCTCGATCCGATGCATGAACGCCATAAAAAATCGCTGACGATGACAAAGCAGCGGGACAAAGATCGACTCTACTAACGGACGGGCAGGCTCAAGCTGTGGGTGTCTAGATCAAGGCATTACGGTAAGAAAATTCGTTTTGTGGGACAAACCAGTGATAAGGTTTTGGTTAAAACTAGAAGAATAAGAGGAGTGGCAAGCCGTGATTAACAATACAAGAGCGATATTTATTATTTTCGTGGGGGTGTTGTGCGTCAGTTGTTCCTCAGGTCCCCAAGAGTTTGATTCGGTTTCTTACCAAACACCCTCTGGCGAGGTGGTAGGCAGGTTGATAGGCAATATTGAAATGTTTCGAGGTATCCCCTATGCGGAGAAACCCCTAGCCGAATTACGTTTCGCGCCGGCAAAACTGCTGTCGCAGTGGAATGGCACTTTAGAAGCGTTTGAGCAAGGGGGTGTCTGCCCGCAAGGCACAAATGTCAGTTTGATCTCGGCGGATGCCGAGTTGTCTGAGGACTGCCTATATCTTGATATCTATAAGCCCGCAGGCGAACACACAAATTTGCCAGTTTTGTTTTGGATTCATGGTGGCGGTTTCACTCAAGGTTCTGGCGTGGACTACGACGGTAGCGTGCTGGCAAACCAAGGCCAGGTTATAGTCGTTTCGATCAATTATCGGTTAGGCCTCCTGGGTTTCGCTGATGTTTCTTCTTGGGGCGGCGATTTTGTCGGTTCTCACAACAATGGCATCACTGACCAGATCGTCGCGCTGCAATGGGTTCAAAGAAACATCGCCAGTTTCGGGGGTGATTCAGAACGGGTCACCATCTTTGGAGAATCCGCAGGGGGCAGCTCCGTGCTGGCGCTGTTGTCTTCGCCGCAGGCTAACGGGCTTTTCGCACAGGCGATCTCTCACAGTCCGGGGGCCATGTGCCGAGAACCCGGCGATATACTGTCGACGCTCGCAGCACAAAGAGAGCAAAACCCGACGGAGTTAAAAGCATTGTTAGCTTCTGCGTCCTGGGAAGAGATTATCGAAATTCAAGAGAGCTTGTTGAATTACCCCTTGTCAGCATGCTTCGATGAGAAAACCATTGTGTCAGATGAAGCTTCTGAGCTCTTGGGCGTTGAACTTCCGAACGTGCCTCTTATCGTGGGCAGCAATAAGGATGAGGGTACTTTCTTCACTGAACTGTTCTCGTTAGCCGATAACTTTGGAGAGGGTTTCAGTGAACAGATTGTAATGAATCTCGTGAATAGCATGGGTAAAGCCGAGAACCTCCCCGGTTATATGGAAACCGTTGCTCTGCAGCATCCGGATAAGGAGGCCCAATCGAACCAGATATGGACCGACTTTTTTCACTCCGCCGTGGCGAGCGCCTCACGCAGAGCCGAGCTTAGAAATACGGATGTGTGGGTGTACCGATTTGATTTACCCTCGTCTCGAAACCCGTTTGGCGCGTTGCTGGAATTGGCAGGTGTCGGCAATGATTTGGGGGCCACGCATGCCGCTGAGATTGAGTTGACGTTCAACTATTTCGATCTGCCCGACGACCGAAATATGTTTTATGAAAAAGACGATGCGACTGCGGCGGAGTTGGCGAAAAAGTGGTCGACGACGATTTTGAACTTTGCGCATTCGGGGGAGCCCAACGGAGCTGGATTGCCCAATTGGCCGAAATTCGGGAGTCCCGAACGCATGGCGCTGGTATTGGATGAAAATTCTTCACTCGTGAGTGAGCCACACGCAGCCCTATATGAGGCACTTTATGGCGAAATTGTGTCCGACTAAGCAGATTTACCAGAGTATGGAAGTCAAATTATGAGCACTCAAAGTGAGGTCGCAATCATTGTTGGCGGAGGACCAGGGATTAGTGCTAGTTGCGCGAGGCTTTTCTCCGAACACGGTATGAGTGTAGTAGTTGCCGCCAGAGATATTAAGAAGGCCCCGCTGACCGCGCTTAAAGATCAGCTTCAGGTGTTGTTGGTAGAGTGCGATGCTTCACAACCAAGGTCGGTGAGTGATCTTTTTGATTATGTCGACGAAGTAATAGGCACTCCGGGTCTAGTCGTGCACAACATCGATGGGCGAACTGCTGACGTGTTCAGAAAGCCAATTACAGACGTAGAGCCAGAACTAGTCCTCGAAACATTGAAAAACTCGACGTTCAGCGCATTTCTTGTGGGCCAGCAAGCCGCCCAACGCATGTTAAGATCAGGCTCGGATCAAGAGCATCGGGGCTCGATCATATTTACGAACGCCAGTGCAGCGATGAAGGGTTATCCCCTAAGTGGGGCATTCGCAGCAGCCTCTCATGGCAAATCAGGACTAGCTCAAAGTATGGCGAGAGAGTTGATGCCGAAAGGTATCCATGTGGCCCATTTACCGATTGATGCGGCCATAGGTTGGAAGCAAGAAGATGGGTCTCGGGCACATCGGTTGGCCGGTAAAACCATTGATGACAATATGGCAGACCCTGATCGAATAGCCGAAATCTATCTCCAAATTCATCGGCAGCACCGTTCGACGTGGGCGTACGAAGTGGTGCTGCGACCCTGGACGGAAAACTGGTAAGTCAGTCGTGCTTTGAGGACGAGATCTTTGGGCGCTAGCGTTTTGGGAGCAGCGAGCGTCCCGTACTGGTTCGCAGGGTGATCGGGGCTATTCCTAAATTTGTAGTACCAGGGCTTGTTCCGAGCATGTCTACTTAAAAGCTCGACGTTTAAGAAATCGCGTTTCTACTGCCGGTAATGGCCTGTGCACAGCCTTCCTGTCCATATCAACGCGATTGCTGTTGCTTGCAGCGAAGAACACAACGTCAGACATAGATCGAGACCGCGATGCGCGATTTTGCCTTTTGTGCGTCGCCGATGTCTTGCTCGCACTCTTGGCTCAACCTGTTGCGTAAAGGCCGGGGCTAGATTTACTTTTTTTAGGAGATGTCTCTTGTCTTTGCGCTGGT
>CACMHG010000068.1 GCA_902613475.1 K189A clade bacterium | reverse complement strand
CCTCGCGCCAGCGGCTACCGCCATTTGAGTGGCGGCTAGGGTGAGGGCAGAAGTCGCGCCATGCATCAGTAAGGTTTCGCTCGAGCGCAGCTCGCCAACGCGAAAGAGTGCGTGATGGGTCGTCATCCAGGCGGTGGGAAATACTGCTGCCGAGGCGAAGTCCATGGCATTCGGAATCGGATGCACGTGCTCGGCGCTCACCGCGCAAAGCTCGCCATAGCCCCCGGCGTGGGTGGCCCCGCTTACCCCAAGGTCTCCATAACGCTCGCCAAGGCCGGTAAATTGGGAATCGCCGCCGACCGCGTGCAGGGAGGGGTCGGCAACCACGCGGTCGCCAGTCTTTACATGACTGACCCCCGCGCCTACCTCAACGACTGTTCCGGCCAGATCCATGCCGGCGACATGAGGAAGCGAGAAACCTGGCAGGGTGAACCAGCCGTTGCGCTGCACGATGTCTAATCGATTCAATGCGGTAGCGGAGACCGCGATTAGCACGTCAGCCGGTCGCAGGATGGGATCAGGCAAATGACCAAACGTCAAAACGTCGGGTGTGCCAAATTCCGTATAAAAAAGCGCTTTCATGGATTGGGTTCATACCAAAAACAAAGAATACTGGTCCTGGGCAGGGCCGCCACTGCACGGCCCCTAAAATCGCCGTAAGGGTAGCAACAATATGAGTCAGCAATGTCTGGAATTCGTGACCGTCGATGTTTTCACTCGGCAAACCTTTGGAGGCAATCCGTTGGCGGTCTTTTTTGCAGCCGAGCAGCTGAGCGATAAGCAGATGCAGCAAATCGCCCGGGAAATGAACTATTCAGAAACCACCTTCGTGCTGCCGCCGGTAGATACAGCGAATACCGCAAGCGTTCGTATTTTCACGCCGACGAATGAGCTGCCCTTTGCGGGTCATCCCAACGTCGGCACCGGCTACGTGCTCGCGAACCACCCTTCAGCTGTGCCCACTACGGGCACCGTGACGACGTCGACCAACCCGGAAACTGGCCAAGGCCAGGCGAGCATGTGCTTCGAAGAGAAGGCTGGCTTGGTGCAGGTGTTGGTGGACATGAGCAGCGATGATAAGGCGCAGCAGGCGAGGATTGCGGCGCCCCAGGCTTTGCGGCAAAGCCCCGGGCATTCCATTGAGGCCATGGCCCGGGCACTGAACTTAGAGCCAGATCAAATACTGGGTGCGGCGGAAGGTTCAACAATCGTCAGCGTGGGTATTGAGTTCCCCGTAGTCGAAGTAGGTGACCTTCACGCACTTCGGCAGTCTTCGGCGAATGTAGAGCAGTTCAAACGGTTGAGCTTGAATCCCGTCATAACAGGTGCAAACGTGGATGCGGACGATGCGTTTCTGGTTTATGTCTATTGTCGTAACGGTTCAGGTGAGGTCAGCGCTCGCATGTTTGATCCCTTACACGGCATACCTGAAGATCCCGCAACGGGCAGTGCCGCGGGCGCGCTGGCGGGTTTGTTGGCGCAGCTAGACAATATTAACGGGCAAATGCGGTACCAGATCACACAGGGCGTAGAAATGGGCCGCCCTAGTCGAATAGTAGTAGACGTTGAGCGAATCAATGGGCAGATTTCAACGACAAGGATCTCAGGGGAGTGTGTCGAGGTAATCAGCGGCACCCTGTCACTTTGAGGCATCATCCGAACAAACTTAACGGTCCGGACCGTGGGCGAAATAGGGAGAATTGATGGATATCAGCGCAGAGTACGTGTGGTTGGGTGTTGGTTTCGCGCTCATTATTGCCGAAGTCACCATGGGCAACTTCATTTTGTTCTTTTTGGGTCTGGCGGCTGCGTTGACTGGCGTCGCGATGTGGATGGGTTTGCCCGCCGAAAACGGCATCCCCTATATGTTGTTTGCCGCCCTCGCCCTGGTGCTGCTGGTTGGCGTGCGCTCGCGCATGAAGCTGCACTTGGTCGGTGATTCCCTGCAGGGCAGTGCCGACGATGATTTCGTTGGTAAGGAAGTCAGTATCACCAGTGGATTTGATGATGTCAGCCCCGGTCGGGGGCGTGTGAGTTACCGAGGTGCCGACTGGAATGCGCGCAGCGAGCAAGTGGCTTTTTCGCCGGGCGCCATCATCAAAATCACGGGCCGAGATGGCAATACGTTGATCGTGAATCAGGAGACTAACTAATGGATATGAGCTTTTTTCTTGGCGTGCTGCTGTCCTTTGCCGTGGTGGTCATATTGCTCAAGACCGCTCGGGTCGTACCCCAGCGCGAGCAGTTTGTGATCGAACGTCTGGGCAAGTACGCAAAAACCCTGGACGCCGGCTTCCACATACTGGTGCCCTTTGTCGATGTGGTGGCCTACAAGCACACACTGAAAGAGCAGACCGTAGATGTGCCATCCCAGAGCTGTATTACCAAGGACAATATTTCTGTCGAAATAGATGGCGTGATTTACCTGCAGGTCAATGATGCCCGTGCCGCCAGCTACGGTATTCAAGACTATATGTTCGCCACCTCCCAACTAGCCCAGACCACGCTGCGATCTGAAATCGGCAAGATCGAACTCGACCGCACCTTTGAAGAGCGCGAAACGATCAACTCTCAGGTTGTTCACGCGGTGGATCGTGCAGCGGAGCCCTGGGGAGTCAAAATTTTGCGCTACGAAATTAAAGACATCGTGCCACCAGCCTCGGTCAAAGATGCACTGGAAAAGCAGATGCGGGCCGAGCGGGAGCGTCGGGCCGTGGTGGCATCATCTGAGGGTGAGCGACAAGCCCGAATCAACGTTTCTGAAGGCGAACGTCAGGAAGCGATAAATCTGTCGGAAGCGGAAAAACTTCGTCAAATTAACGAGGCCGAAGGACGGGCGGAAGAAATTCGGCTCATCGCTGAGGCGACGGCTGCTGGTGTAAGGGCCGTGGGCGCAGCGGTGAGCGAGCCGGGTGGAAAGGATGCGATCAATCTGCGTGTTGCAGAGCAGTGGGTTACTGAGTTCGGCAAGCTGGCGAAGGCTAATAACACCATGATCGTGCCCGCCCAGCTGGGCGATGTGTCCACACTGGTGTCCACGGTGATGGGTACCATGGGCAATATTCAAAAGTCAGATTAGCGCCAACGGGGCTTAGCGGTTGGCGTTGTTGTGCGTACTGGATTGATGCCGAGAAACGCCCGGTGCGCGTAGCTCTGCATGCTTGGTCTTGCGACCGGTCACCCGCGCGCGCCAGCGCTTGAACGCGCCAGCAGAAATGTTGGTTCGCATGACCTTGATCACCTGTTGCTCGGCCAAACCAAATTGGGTAGCAATGGCTTCAAAGGGCGTGCGATCTTCCCAAGCCATTTCAATGACGCGGCTGATGTCGGCTTCAGTCAGTTGCTTGTCCGGGGCTTTGTCAGGCATGGGCATGGGTAAGCTGCTTAACACGTTCAGATAAGCATAGGCCCAGTCGCTGCATGCAAAACGTCAAGGCTAGCTGGCTAGCCAAAACACTGCCGCCAGTGAGCCGCTGAGGAGCACGGTAAGATTCATGCGCAGTGGAAGATACCAGTCTGGCAGCGGACTCGATGCGCGTCGCTGCCATTCAAAGAGCAATAGCAGCCAAAGACCTGCGATAAGTAGCAATCCCCCGTAGACTGGCGGCATCACCAGCGCCACAAAGGTGATCAACGATGGCGTTACACCAACGACAAGCCTCAGCGCAAAAGGCTCTTGGGGGTCGTCTGCAGATTCCGCCGTAACCGCCAGTCCCCACTGTATCCCCCCTAGGAAAGAAAATATTGCGCCGACATAGAGCATGGCCATGAACACAAGTTGATCAGTGAGCTGCGGCCAAAACCAAAGGCCGATCAAGAACGCCGACATGGGCAGCAAACCGCTGAAGCCGAGCCATTGCGGAAGTTGGTGGGTGGTGTTTGAAGCGCGCATGGTTCGTACTACTCCGCAGCCGGCCGACCGAGTAAGTATAAGTTTCTTGCGGCGGCAAACCCGAACACCATGTGTGCTGGCCATAGTCCCAAGGCGCTGGGTACAAACCCCTGTTCTATGAGCCAGCGATTAAGCACGAGCACGAGATAATAGGTGAGCATCCAAACCACGGCGACACCCACCCGCGCGTACTGTCCTTGACGCGGTTGAACGCTGGAAATCGCAACCGCAAGCAGGGCAAGAATCACGCAGAAAACTGGCCACCCAAGCCTCCAGTGCCACTCTGCTCGATGATCCAAGCTGCCGCCAAGTTCTGACCAGGGCAATGACTGCAGGTCTCGAACGCGCTCCAGCACGGGTTCGATTTCGACGCTGATGGTTAGCTGGGCAAATGTCATGGTTTCAAAGGCCGAGCTGCCCGCCTGGCCAACGTAGCGTCGTCCGTTTTCTAGCGTGAGAAGCTGCCTGCCTTGAGCGTCGGGATCGCTGCGCTGTCCGCTCTCGGCCCATACGGTCACCTGACGACCGTCAGCCAGTTGCCGCTGTATAAAGACATCGAGAATGGTTTGGTCGTCATCATCGATCGCATCGCTATAGGTGACCTGATCACCAGCATCTTCAATGCGAAAAACACCCGGCTGCAGGGCTGCGATACCCACACTTTTCTGCAGTTCAAACAGTTCCTGCTCGAAGGTATGTTTAGCCATCGGCGTTAGGACGAGGGAGGCGAGGGCGACGAGGGCGGTAATGAGCAATATGATCGGTGCCAGCCACTGTAACAGCAGGCGAGTACTTAGGCCGCCGCTTCTCAGTACCGACATTTCCTGGCTGGAATACAGCCGGCCCAAGCCAATGATAAGCCCCATGTACAGGGCAAATGGCGTCACCATCTGCGCTAGCTCCGGAATGCGCAAGG
>CACMHG010000067.1 GCA_902613475.1 K189A clade bacterium | reverse complement strand
AGCAGCAAGTTTATTTATGATCTTTGGGGGGATACCGTAAACATGGCCAGCCGCATGGAATCTACAGGCATCCCTGATCAGATTCAGGTCACTGAGGCCTTTCGCGACCAACTCAGTAAGCCGTTTAACTTGGATTTTCGTGGCGAACTGGAGGTGAAAGGTATAGGCAAAGTCAGCACCTACTTTTTGTGCGATTTGCCGGAAGAAGCTGCCTAAGTAAGTTAGACCCTAAGCCCGACTCGGGCACAGCCCGCACGTCGATGAAATGCTAGGCATTACGAATCAGGTCCGCCATGCGCTCGGCGAGCATGATTGTTGGTGCGTTTAGATTGCCATTGGTTATGTGTGGGAAAACGGAAGCGTCGATGACCCTGAGACCGGTAACACCATTAACGCGACCTTCAGGGTCGACCACGGCCTGAGCATCAGATCCCATGCGACAAGTGCCGCAGGGGTGGTAGGCGCTCTCTGCATGCGCTGCTACAAAAGCGTCGAGTTGCGCATCGCTCTGGCATTGTTCGCCTGGACTTAGCTCTTGACCCCTTAGGTCTGTTAAAGCGGACTGAGCGAAAATGTCTCTGGCCTTGCGAATCGCCGCCCGAAAGACGCGCCAATCGTCCTCATGACTCATGTAGTTGAAAACAATCTTTGGCGGGTCGCTGGGTCTTGTACTGCGCAGCGTTATCGCCCCACGACTCTTGGGCAACATCGGCCCAACATGTACCTGAAACCCGTGCCCCTTGGCCTTGGCGGTCCCGTCATAGCTCATGGCGGTTGGGAGGAAATGAAACTGAATATCCGGCTGTGCCTGACTGGGGTCGCTGCGAACGAAACCGCCGACTTCAAAGTGATTCGTGGCGCCCAAGCCCTTGTGCGTGGTCAGCCACTGCACGCCAATCTTCGCTCGTCCGAGGAGGCCAAGATGTTTAGACAGGGACACAGGTTCGGTGCAGGCTTGTTGTACATAGACCTCAAGATGATCCATCAGGTTTTGACCGACTTGCGGGCTATCAACTAATGTCTCCAGACCCATTGCATGCAGATGGGCTCCAGGGCCAATACCCGACAACATCAGCAGCTGCGGCGAATTGATGGCTCCAGCGCATAGCAGTATTTCTTTTGCTGCAGTCAGGCGCTCGATTTGTCCCTTAAGCATGACTTCAACGCAGACGGCCTGATTTCCCCGCATTTCGATACGTTGAACCTGGGCCTGGGTAAGCACCTGCAGGTTGCGACGATCCTTAACCGGGCGAAGATAAGAGCGGGAGGTAGAGGAGCGTTTGCCCTGAGCTACCGTCATCGGCATCGGGCCAAAACCCTCTTGTTGCGCGCCATTTAAATCGTGGGTGTAGGCATGCCCAGCCTCCTTGCAAGCCCGTAAAAAGGCACCATACAGGGGGTTTTTCATCGCGCCCGTTGTGGTACCTAGAGGGCCCTCGCTACCGCGAAAATTGTCGCTATGCCTCCCCTCGTCCGCGCACTGAGCTTTCTTAAAGTACGGTAGCACTGACTGATAGTCCCAGCCCGTAGCACCCATTTCCGCCCATCGGTTGAAGTCCCCCGCATTGCCGCGAACATAGACCATGCCATTGATGGAAGACGAGCCACCTAGCACCCGGCCACGGGGACAGGCGAGCCTTCGGTTATCCATATTTGATTCGGGTTCACTGGCATAACACCAGTCGAAAGACGGCTTGCCCATGGGCAAGTAAAAGGCGGAAGGCATCGACAGCATCCAGCTCCTATCCGCACCACCGGCCTCAAGTAGCATGACCCTATTCGTTGGGTTTTCGCTGAGCCGGTTAGCGAGCACGCACCCTGCGGAGCCTGCACCGATAATAATGTAGTCTGCGGTTCGGAGTTGCCCCGTCACTGCGAATCCTCAGCGGCGTCAAGGCCAGCTACCAAGTGTCGATGCGTGCGCTGAGTGTGAGCATTAGGTGAGTCTTTGCATATCCACATGCTGCACGTTGATCGAACTGACTTCGTAATCAATGAAATTTTTCACGTAGGCGGCGTCTTTCTCCGCCGCTAAAGCACCAATCGCGGTGGAAATTAGCGCTTCGAGCATTCCAGCGGCATCTGCCCCGTGTGCTGACGCGTTCTCGCTCAGAGCTGCCACAGTTTCCTTGGCTACTGTCCACTTCGACATGTCCTTCTCCTCTTCGTCTCATAACCCCGGTCAACCGACCCGGTTTTTCTGGGTTATATATTGTCGTCGCGATACCACTAACCATTTCACTCAGGCTGAGCATCGAGTTCAAAAACATCATGCAGAGCACGAACGGCAAGTTCCACGTATCTTTCGGCAATTACGACAGAAATTTTGATTTCTGAGGTGGAGATCATCTGAATGTTGATATTTTCACTGGCCAAACGATCAAAAACTCTGGTGGCGACACCTGCGTGGGAGCGCATGCCAACACCCACGATAGACACCTTGGCAATGGCGTTGTCGCCGGTCACCTCACGCGCTCCGATATCTTTTGCAACTTCCTCGAGGAGCGACAGAGTTGGCTGGTAATCCTGCCGCTTCACCGTGAACGTAAAATCCGTCATGCCGTCGACACCCGTGTTCTGAACGATCATGTCGACTTCGATATTTTTGCCCCCAACAGGGCCTAGGATTTTGGAGGCGATACCGGGAATGTCTGGCACGCCAGAAACCGTTACCTTCGCCTCGTCAGTCGCATGGGCAATACCAGACACTAACGCTTGTTCCATGTTGTCGTTCTCCAACGTGATTAAAGTGCCGGGTCCTTCAACAAAGGTCGACATGACTCTAAGCGGTACCCGGTAGCGCCCGGCAAACTCCACAGAGCGCGGATGCAGGACTTTGGAGCCCAAACTCGCCAGTTCCAGCATTTCTTCAAAGGTAATCTGCTGGAGCCGTCGCGCCCCCTCGACGATACGCGGATCCGTCGTGTAGACACCTTCCACGTCTGTGCAGATTTCACATTCATCGGCCTGCAGGGCGGCCGCCAGGGCGACCGCCGAGGTGTCGGATCCGCCTCTGCCCAGAGTTGTAATTTCGCCATGCTCGTTCACACCCTGAAATCCCGCCACCACTGGCACCACGCCGTTGGCCAGCTCGGCTTGCAGTTTTTGGGTGTCGATATGCTCGATCCTTGCGCGGCCGTGGGCGGCATCGGTGCGGAATGCAATTTGATCCGCCAAAAAAGATTTAGCGGCTATACCTCGTCGCAATAACGCAATACTAAGCAAGGCTATGGTGACCTGCTCGCCGGAGGCCGTCAGTACATCCATCTCTCGCCGACTGGGATACTCACCGCCTAACTCGTGGCCCATGGCGACGAGCCGATTGGTCTCACCTGACATGGCGGAAACGACGACGGCGACCTGGTGACCCTTGGCCAAATATCCCGCGATGCGCTCTGCTACCTGCGCTATACGCTCCGTACTGCCGACACTGGTGCCGCCGTATTTTTGAACAATTAGTCCCATTTACTCATCCATTGAGACGCTGGCCTGGGCCGCGAAAATCCTGCGATTGCTTAGGAAGCCAACTGGCTTTCGACCCATTGGCGGGCAGCAGTGAGGGCTTGTTCGACTGCGTCGACTTGGTCGCCGCCACCCGCTCTTGCCAAATCTGGACGCCCGCCACCCTTGGCGCCCACCAGGGGTGCAACGGTTTGCATGAGCTCTGCCGCGGATAGGCGCTCTGACAGTGTTTTGCCGATGGCAGAAACCATACCGACTCTGCCCTTATCTATGGCCGCCAGAACAACGACGGCATCGCTGGGGAGCTGAGACCGCACGGTATCCAGGGTCTGCATCATAGCCTTACTGTCGCCCTCGACTTGAGCCGCAATGAAGCTGATACCTGCAATTTCCTCCACCTGAGCGCTCAGATCAGAGCTCTTGCTGGCCGCCAACTGCTGACTCATCTGCTCTACTTGACGCGTCAGGGCGCGATTTTCGGCGATCAGTTGCTGAAGTTTACTACCGACTTCGCGGCGCCCAACTTTCAGTGAATCGCTGACCGAATTAAGCAGAACCTGCTCTTCATGAACCAAACCCAGGGCTGTGTCCCCTGTCACCGCCTCAACACGCCGTATACCCGCAGCAATGCCGGTCTCGGAAACAATCTTGAAGAGGCCGATATCTCCGGTACGTTGGACGTGGGTACCGCCGCAGAGTTCCATGGAATATCCATTACCCATGGTTAAGACGCGAACCTGATCTCCGTATTTTTCGCCGAAAAGCGCCACCGCACCTTGTTGCACCGCGTCGTCGTAGCTTAGAAGCCGGGTATCTACACCGGAATTAAGTCTAATTTGCGCATTTACCCGCTGCTCTATCTGCTGAAGCGCCTCACCATCGATGACACCGGTATGAGCGAAGTCAAAGCGCAGCTTTTCAGCGTTGACCAGGGAACCTTTCTGCTGGACGTGATCACCGAGCACCTCTCGCAGCGCGGCGTGAAGCAGGTGAGTGGCGGAATGATTGGCGCGGGTCTGGTTACGCATCGCGGTGTCCACCTCGGCATGCAAAATGTCGCCAGCACGAATCGTTCCCTCCAGCAGACCGCCAATATGTAGGAACTGATCGCCGCTGATCTGGGTATCGCCCACCTGGAAACGCACTCTCTCGCTAGCCAAAATACCCCGGTCGCCCACCTGACCACCGCTCTCAGCATAAAAGGCGGTTTGATCCAAAACGATCACGCCTTGGGATTGGTCAGCGTCGAGCTGCTCCAGGGGTTCCCCCTCGGCATCAAAAACTGCAAGCACTGACGCTTTATTGGCGAGCTGTTCGTAGCCGCAGAACTGCACTTTCTCCTTAACGCTGATTTTTTGTCCAAGGCTGGTGGAGAAACTCGTGGCAGCACGGCCTCGCG
>CACMHG010000066.1 GCA_902613475.1 K189A clade bacterium | reverse complement strand
ACAGCAACGCCTCGATCACGAGCACTGCACCTCGTGAGCACGTCCCGTTAGCCTGATAAGTCGGTACTTGGACTCTCGTTTCTTTCGGATGATTTTCCCAACTCCTGGCATGTTTATGCGTTTGCCAGGCATTTGTCATGCAACAACTACGCCACAGACTGACCAGTTAGCCTAAGCCAGCGCAGTACCTGACGAATACGGAAGAAGGAAAAATAGTACTAAAAACAGCGATTTAGAGGTTTTACCCAACTTTTCGGCGCCCCACAATAACTAGGCAAGAACACGCTGCGGAGAACCCGCATCACACTGAGGCGTTACGCCCCGATCCTGACAACCGGCGCACCAAAACCGTGCATCGAAACCGTGCGCCGAATTAGTACCCATGGATTAACCCGTTTAGCGACTGGGCAACCTCGCGCAGTGCTAGCCGCTGTCTTTTAGCGCTTTAAAGCCCTGCATATTTGCCGCTTTCAGCACTTCGATACTTGGCGCTTGCTCACTGATATCTCCAAGCGTTGCGAGCGGTATATGCACGGTGTCATAGCCGGACACCTGCGCCATGCTCTCCAACCAGCGGGACAGATTTGGAAAGGACGAAAAGTCGTACAAGTTGGTGAAGCTGGGACTGAGCTGAGCGATCTCCGCGCAGGCGGCGAGATCCGCCAAGGTTGGCTGATCGCCAAGCAGATAGTCGGAACCGGCCAAGTATTGTTGATCAAGCACTTTCATGGCGCCGGCAATTGACCGCCTCGATTGTTCCTGCATGTCTGCCGAAAAGTTCAGGTCTTTGCGAACCTTGGCTGCCACGAGCATCGAGCACTCACGCACGTTGCGGTGATGGTAATGAAGATAGGCATCTATGCGCCCGCGTTCCTGCAGCGACTCGGGGTAGAGGTCTGTCCATCCATGTTTCTGCGCCAGATAGGTCAAAATCGCGTGGGCTTCGCCAAGGGTAAAACCCGTCTCCGGCTCTTCTATGCACGGAATAGTGCCGCCGGGATTTTTAGCCAGGTAATCTGGGTGTCGGCTACCACCCTCGCCGCTGTGCCCGGGATTGATCAGTATCATCTCAAAGGGCTGCTCCTTTAACAGCAACGCCCATACAACGGCCCGCACCGGCTGCGAAAAAGGTACGCCATAAACGACTAGATCACTCATATGCTCTCCTCCTCTTCTATCATTTTGTCCTTGTCCGAGTGCTGACCCGGCAGCGCACATATTACAGGCGCTTTACGGCAAGGGTTGCTGCAAATCGCAGACCATCTCCAGCAGCCTGTGGCCGCGCTCGGCATACTTCGTTTCGAATGCCGTGATGCCTGCCGCGTCCACTAAGGTTTGCCGACTGGCTGCGTAGCCTGCGATCTTTAGCGCCAATGCGAACTCCTCCACGTATATCGGCCAATTTGAGCGCACAGTCAGCACCCCACCCAAGGCCAACAGCGAGGGAAATGCCGGCGAGCCGTACCAGCGTTTGCGTAGCTGGGACGCCTTGGGATACGGATTCGGATACAGCAGGTAGTGTCGAATCGGTTGCCATCCATATTCCACGGCGAGACGCCAAAAGTCATTCACGTCGGCCTGCAAAACCATACAGTTATGCGTATTGCTATCGCGATAGCGCTGCAGACGGTGGGCAGATTTATCGATACCAATGACCTGAGCGTCAGGAAACCGATAAGCCAAGTACCGGGTGCTATCACCGGTACCGCAGCAAGAATCTAATATCAGGGGCTTGGTCGATGTCTCGACCGCATCACGTACAGCCGCGAAAGCTTGGGCCGTATGGGCAGGCACCGGACGCAGCCAGGGCGAGACCAGGTGTTTGCGTACCACCCCTGGCAGATCCTGATGCACGTGCTGTTGTGGTAGCTTCTTTGACTTCACGAAGGACGGGTTTCACCGTGGGTGATGACTGTTAAGGTTTCCTTGCCGGCGCTTACATCGCTGCGCAAAGACCGCGCCAGACCATAATGCAGGGGTTCGAAACAGATGCACAACCCAGAGACCGTTATTCCTAGACCCGAATACCCCCGCCCCTTGCTGATGCGGGAAGCGTGGTTGAATCTAAACGGCACATGGTCCTTCCAGATGGACGCTGACAATATCGGCATGTCCCTGGGGTGGTTCGCTGCGGGATTGCCCAGCCCGGCGAATATCGTCGTGCCATATCCGGTGGAATCCGCTGCTTCAAAGATACACGCGGTCGCGCCTGCCGAGGTGGTGTGGTACGAACGCGAATTTGTCATTCCCGCCGAGTGGTCTGAGCGGGTGATGCTGCGAATTGGCGCCTGCGACCACTGGACACGTGTCTTTATCAACGGCCAGGAAGTGGGCCAGCACCGAGGCGGCTACGCGCCGTTTGGCTTTGACATTGGTCACGCGCTGATAGACGGCATCAACCGCATTACCCTGCGGGTGGAAGACTCACTGTCTTGGACACAGCCCCGCGGCAAACAGGCCGGCACCACCCGATGGCCAATTGACTACGACAGCGTCACCGGCATTTGGCAAACCATTTGGCTAGAGCCACTACCGATGGTCTGCATCGAATCCACAGCCTTTGAGTACAAGCTCGCCTCTGCCGAGCTGATGTATACGGTTGGCTTTTCTGCCCAAGTAGATGGTCTGTTGGAGGTAGCGATCAGCGACCATGGAAGCGTCATCACCAGCGCCAGTGCACAAACAAACCTGCGCTCTGAGACACGACTACGCTTTGTCATCGAGCACCCGCAACTCTGGTCGCCAGATACGCCACATCTGTATGACGTAAGCCTCAAACTGACAAACCACCAAGCCAACGATATCGATACGGTGGAGAGCTATGTGGGACTGAGAGAAATCTCCACTGCGGACGGCGCGCTACGCTTAAACGAACAACCGCTGTATCTGCGCGGAGTACTCGACCAGGGCTATTTTCCTGAAGGCTGGTACACAGCGCTGACCGACGAAGATATTCGCCGCGACGTCCAACTAACCCTCGCCATGGGCTTTAACTGTGCCCGTAAACACCAAAAAGCCGAGGATCCGCGCTACCTCTACTGGGCGGACAAGCTGGGTCTTTTAGTTTGGGCAGAAATGCCCTCGGGCAGAATCTTCTCCACCGAACTGGTTGAAGCCTTGACCAGCGAGTGGATCGATCTGGTCAAACGGGATCGAGGCCATCCCAGCGTCATGGCTTGGGTTCCTTTTAACGAGTCATGGGGTGTTTGGCATCAGGCGGAGCGGCCGGCCCAGCGCGCCTTTGTTGATGGCATTGTCGGTCTTACAAAGGCTCTGGACACATCACGATGTGTGGTGGGCAATGATGGCTGGGAGTTTTCCTCCGGTGATCTGTGGACCCTGCACCTGTATTTTGAAAATCGTGACGTCGTCACGCGCTTAGACGAGTTGATTGCAGACCCAAGCAAATCAGTAACAGACGAATATGGTGGCCACGAAAGAGCCGGCGCATTGCCCGCGGCGGCGGTTGCAGGTTTACCCATATTACTCACCGAATGCGGCGGCATTGGTTTTGGCCGCTACAGCGATAGCGATTTCAGCTATGGCGACATCCCCCAGAGTGAAGAAGCCCTTGGGCAGCACATCCGCGAAATCACTGACATGATTGACGCAGCAGGCAGCCTGCAAGGATTTGTCTGGACCCAGCTCACAGACATTCAACAAGAGATCAATGGGCTACTCTACTTTGACCGGACGCCTAAACTACCGCTGCCTACTCTCAGGGCAATCATCACATCGGTTGGGAGGAATTTGGGTGACTAATCCCCGAATGCTCCGAGCGTCTAGTCATAGGCGATGATTGACCGGGCCTGATAGCCGGCCTTGTGGAGCGCCGCACTGCCACCTAGGCTCGGCAAGTCGATTAGTGCGACCACCAATATGTTTTCAGCCGGTACGCCAAAATGCTCGTTCAGCAAGTCCGCGCAAGCTATTGCGGTGCCGCCGGTGGCAATTAAATCATCGACAATGACGATTCGATCTTGGCTACCAAGGGCGGTATTTTTCTGGATTTCTAAGGCCGTGCTGCCATATTCCAATTCAAAGGATCGAGCGAAGGCAGGGTTCGGCAACTTGCCTGGCTTGCGGGCCAATACGAATGGCAAACCAAGCTCCTTAGCCATGGGCGCGGCAAAAATAAAGCCCCGGCTCTCTATCGCCACAACTGCAGTGGGATTAAAGTCATCGCAGCCGTCAGTCATGGCCTTGCATGCCGTCGCAAAGGCCGAAGGCATTTCCAACAGGCTAGTAATATCTCGGAACTTAACCCCCGGAATGGGATAGCCGTCGACGGTTCGTATGGAAGGCTTCAGGCCAAGCGGGTCACTCATTTACAACACTCCCAACAACATCAGCCGTATTACTCGGTAACTTAACAAAGAATACGATCAAACACTGGCTAGACCATCGTGCTGGACGCACTAAGGCATCGTGTCCAAACAGTGAACAACTGCTTTTTGGTAGGACTTGCCCCGCTCATTGAACAGATCAATGGGATTCAGCGCAGTGGGCACATAGGCAAAACCAATACGCTTCCGCGGATGCCATTGAAAGACTGAACCACCAAAACCCATCCAGCCATAAAATCCGTCCCTGCCGCAATTCATGCCCGCTTCCAGCGGCCCCTTTGCGCCATCGGCGTCGTTAAAAAGCGCGAGGCCAGCCTGGGTAAAGCGGTTATCCATAATCGTCATTTTGCGCTCAATCGGCTCTGCATGAAGCGCCGCGCAGCCCGATTCTGTGAGCAATTGGTGACCAAGAGCACTGCCGCCATTTGCCATGACCGCCGCCAGCTTGGCCAAACCTCTTGCGGAGCATTTAGCGCCAGCAGAGGGCGTTTGTGCCTGCAGCCACTCGGCCGAATCGAATACGCCGAATCCTTCTTCCTGCATGCCTGACAGGGGTAGTGGTTGACGAGTGCCCTGCCGTCGACGTATCACCGGCAGAATGCGACGGCCTCGGGCAAACAATTCCTGGGGTGTCA
>CACMHG010000065.1 GCA_902613475.1 K189A clade bacterium | reverse complement strand
AGAGAGTGGCGGCCTAGTCTGCTAAAGCCGCCCTGCGCGCTTTAACCAGACGACACTTTACAGCCCTCATCAACATCCTAGTTCGCAGACTTAACTTCCCAGTACTTTAGAGCGACCTTTTTGGTGAGTACGTCAGCATCCCAAACCACAAAATTCACTACTCCTGTATTCGTTGCATCAGTGAAGTAGATTTGAATTGTCGATCCGCTTCTGGTGAATGTGCCGTGATGAGGTGTAACAACCATCCCGCCATCATTCAGCATAGCCCTTGCCTGACCCGTAATAGTTCCGCGAGTTCGGTCTCCGTCAACAGATTGAAGATAATGGGTAGCAAATACGGTTCCGTAATTTTCAACAGGCCCCTCAAAGTCGATAGTTGTGCCTTCGCTACCAATAGAAATACTGGTAATAGTTAACTTACCAGTGCCCGTGGGCTTTGCCATATCAACAGCGTTCGAAGCAGTTGATGTAAACAGCAAGATGGACACCAGCAAGGTTTGAAAAAAATTGCTCATAACTCTTCCTATTCTCATTGACGTTGGTCGTAGGTTTGCCTTGTAGATTGGCAAGAAATCGTAGCGGGAGCAATGGGAATAAGCGGCGATGATCCCCTTTAAAATGAAGAAGAGCTTCTATGTCTGACGCTACCCTGCGTCACTATACAAGATCAGGTTTACAGACATAGGCATCGACAGCGATGGAAAATAAAACTATTTAACTATCTGTTTTCGATACGTTTTTCATAGCCCAGCGTATTTTTCAAGGTACAATATGGTGTAACTAATTGATCATTGCTAGTTACCTGACTTGAAGCCTCAAACATCAACAATACAGACTGAATTAGACAAAGCTTACTGGTTCTCCGCAGACCTTCACGTTGAATCTAAACAGCTTGCGAGGGTGGTTGAAGAGCTACTTGAGAAGCTTTACGAGCATTCAAAGCCTTTGCGACAGCAAAGAGCGAAGCACCGACCCCAGCTTGAGTTACTGGTTCTCAATCTGCTCAAGGCAGCTGACTCGTCCAGGAAAGCGATGGCTCTCTCCAGAAGTCCTAGCAGCTATCGCGGAAATGTCAGTTATCGGATCCTTGTAAAGCATCATGTGGATACGCTTATTGAGATGAGGTGGTTGCACCTACATAAGGGCTATCGCTTCTCTCAAACGTCACGTGTCTCGCGTGTAACGCTACGTAAGCCTCTTGTCGATTGGTTGAGGAAACTGGATGACATCACCCCAGATATTGACCGCTCCGCACCTACCCAAGTCCTCACACTCAAAGATGAAAAGAAAAATCCAATTGAGATAACAGAGGAGCTACATAGCGAGGCTGAGAAGCTCTCTGCAGGGACTCACAAGATCAACGAGCATCTAGAGAAAACAAACATTGATCTATTTCTGGATGACCACGATCTAGAGGATCTACAGATCAGGATGTCGGAGAAAGCAAAGGGAGACCCTTTTGCACATGCTTACTTGGATCTGACCAAACGGTACTTACGCAGAATCTTCAACAATGGAAGCTTGCAGCAAGGAGGCAGGTTCTATGATGGTTGGTGGCAGTCCATACCCAGCGAGTACAGACAGTACATTTCTTTGAACGGCGACTATGTTGTAGAACTGGATTACTCCAGCATCCATATCCACTTACTTTATTCACTCATTCAGCAGACCTGCCATATGGAAGACCATTACGTATTTGGCAAGCTTTCAAAGCAGTGGCGGCCTATCACAAAGAAGATGGTCAATATCCTGATCAATGCCAAAAGCCGTGAATCAGCCATAAAGGCTGCGAAGAATCAGGGACTTTTTGACAATGGGTTTCCTGATGGCATCAGTGACATAAGTGACTACATCAAAGAAATTTACTTTCATCACGATGACATCAGTACCTTCTTTAGTACTGGCTATGGTGTGAGATTACAATTCCTAGATTCTCAAATAGCTGAAGCAGTGATGCTGAGGATGCTCCCTGAACCCTGCTTACCTGTGCACGATTCATTCATTGTACGGTCTGGACAGCAGCAAAGGCTTGAACATGTCATGAATGAGGAGTTTCAAGCAACTACAGGTGTTGAAGCAGGTATTAAATCAACGGTTATTGAACTCACTGAAGCTAGGAAATCCGTCATACAAGAACTTATAGAAGATGAGCTCAGTCCCTATTCTCAAAGATTGTACAGATGGAGACTTAAGTACCAATACAAGTACTTCATTAGGGGTGGTACAAGTAATGATGTACCTATTTTGAAGGCTTAAGAGTAACCGGCTCCGCCGGTGTACTAGTAACGTTAAGGAACTAAGTTATCTCGCTTTCAGAATCGAGAAGAGAGACCGCTGCCCTGAGATACTTTGCTATGTCTTTGATCACTAACATTCTAAACACAGCGACATCCTCATCATAAGATTGTGGCTTTGCGTCGTAGATATCCTCCTCATCAAGAGCAACCCTAAAACCCGTGAGAATTCCTGATGTTCGTTCATAAGAAACGTTTTCCACGTCAAGACAGGCCTTCACTAGCAAAACCGCCTCTCTATGGTTAGACATCGCAATGACTTGTGAAGCGGCCTCAACACCGATAAGTAGCATGGTTATACCAACGGGTGTTTCAGCCCTTAGTTCCCCATATGAAGTTTGGTCGGGAAGTGAGGACAAATCGGAAAATTTTTCGGTTAAAGCCTTTCCAAGAATCAACTGCCATTCACGAGCGCTTTTGGCTTTAGAAAGTGCACAGATTAAATAATTCAGTATTTCGGTAGAATCACTGTCGGAGCCTTCATCTCTAACCATCCCGCTCCTCTTATTTAGATTTTAGTTTTTATCTCATTCTTTGCATATTAACGATCGTGAGGCAAATCATAAGTAGAGACAAAAGCACACAATTGTCAAAGGCTAAGAACCCTCAAAGACAGTAAAGGTGGTTTCGGGATCTCCAATTATGATCAGGTTACACTCCCCGAATTCTTCGGGTATCTCGAAAGACATATCCTCTTCCAACGCAAATCCTTTTATACCCCGATCGCAGTAGATTTGCGCCTCAGCCAGCCTGCCGTTTATGGAGGACACAGAAAAAGAATTGCCGATCAGCCGATATTTATATCTGTAATGTCCACGAATTCGACCAGTCACCTCTATCGGCCCGCCTTCTTGGATAAACTGCTGGATCTGATCGGCTTGTCTTTGCAGCCTGCTTTTGCGCTGCGGATCCTCAATCAGCACGGCCAATTTTTTCCAAGTGTCCAGTGCATCTTTGAAGTGTTGGGTAGCTACTTGCGCTTGCATTAGCGCGACTAAAAGATTGGGTCTTTGTGGTTCGGTTAAGTACGCACCGTCCTGATCTTCATCCAAATCAATGGCACGGGCAAAGGCCATCCTCACCCCCTCGTGGTCATTGATCAGTTGGGCATATGAGCCTTGAACAGTGTACCGTATTGATGCTTCGAAAAGGTTTTGAGTTTCTAAGTCGTTGATCTTGGCGATCAAAACTTCCATGTCCTTTAAGTTTCGATTTTGAGCAGCTTCCTGAAATCTTCGGTATAACTTTTTGAACTTCACAGATACGCCACTCACTCCTCCAGAGAGCGCGAACGTGATGCGCGTGGCCGCTCCCGCATCAATTGGTGTGCCGTTCAGCTGGGCGGGATCGTATTGATACTTTTTTGCTGCGCGTCTGGCCGCTCGCTCTAAAGATCTGTTGCCGCTGCTATCTACAACCTCTATCTCGTATGGGTTTCCCGACGGACTAACCATGTAATGAAGAGTCACCCAGCCCTCGATACCCGCTAATTGGGCGTCCCGTGGGTAATTGGGGTTTTCTTTTTCTAGGGGAACTGGAGGATCGTATGTTTCCACCGCGACATCTTGCTCAGTGTCGGTTTGAGGTTCGCTGACAGAGAAAGCTGACGACCCCAGCATAGCAATCAGGAGCAACACATAGGATTTGGCGCAGTTTTTGACCATCACTCGCCTTAATCCGCTTGATCTCGCCCCCTGAAAATAAGGGGCGGCAGGACAAAAAGCAATGGAAGGAAAAAGAACCCCGCTTTGCTACTGATTTTGAAAATCATGTAGCAGCAATACAGCGCCAAAATGGTGATCAATAGGTTTCTTACTAGGATCATTAGGAAACCCTACCAAAACACCCTCTCAGACGCACACACGGGCCCGTAGAGGCGTTTAAAAGGCTGGGTAATAGAAAGTTAGCGGGTGTAATTTTTAACTCTCAGAATGCTTTTAAGAAGCTGTGCTGAGCTTAGCCTGTTTTTGAAGGTTTGTCAAGATTGTCATACCCAATTGCACAAATGAAAACTTTCAGCCAAGGTATTGCGAAATAAGAAGAATAGGGCCCTACCTTGATCACTCTCTACGGAATGCCATCTGCTTGTGGTCTAAAACAGCTAAGCCCCTTTGTGGTAAAGGTGGAAATGGCCTTGCTTTATCTTGGGTTGGAATACGAGGTAGAGCACATTAGCCCGCTAAAAGTTCGCTCGCTTTCTCCTGCGGGAAAAGTTCCGTGGATCCGCATGGGTAAATCGACTCTCAGCGAATCAGACTCAATAATAGCCTTTCTCAACGGCAACCAAGATGGGGATTTGTTTGACGGCCTCACAAATGATCAGCGAGTGCTGGGACTGGCGCTCAAAAGGCTGACTGAGGATCATCTGTATTGGTTAATGGTCTGGGCAAAGTGGATAAGCGAGACTTCGAGAGCGGCGCTGGCTGAATCGCTTTTAGACCAATATCCAAGGCCTATAAGAATGGTGATTTCTGCCGTCACTAAGCGACAAATATCTGCCATGTGCAAAACACAGGGCATAGGGTTGATGAGCGCAAATGAGCGGGGGAAAGAGGCCGTGAAGGATTTGACCGCCCTCTCTGACCAATTGGAAAAGATGCCGTTTTTGCTTGGGCCAGATATAACCGTTTACGATTTTTCAGTAGCTGCGATGCTTTCTTCTATCCTTTTCTTTAAGCCTACAAATTGGCTCAGCGATATGGCAAAAAACCACGAAGTTTTCCCAGAATATTTGGGGCGTGTAAGTGATCGTCTTAGTGA
>CACMHG010000064.1 GCA_902613475.1 K189A clade bacterium | reverse complement strand
TTCACCACCTCTTGTGGTGGCCTATGCGATTGCCGGCACCATTCGATTCGATATTGAAAAAGACGTTCTCGGTACCGATATGCAAGGCAATCCAGTCCGACTGATCGATATTTGGCCCAGCGATGCCGAAATCGACGCCATTGTCGAACAAAGCGTCAAGCCAGAGCAATTTACCGCGGTCTACGACCCGATGTTTTTGAACGTTAAGGATGTGACTGATGACATCAGTCCACTGTATGACTGGCGGCCCCAGAGCACCTACATACGCCGGCCGCCCTATTGGGAGGGCGCACTAGCCGGCGAGCGGTCCCTTACCGACATGCGTCCACTCGCCGTGCTCGGTGACAACATCACCACGGACCACCTGTCACCCTCCAATGCGATATTGATGAACAGCGCAGCGGGCGAGTACCTGCACAAAATGGGATTGCCTGAAGAAGACTTTAACTCCTACGCGACCCATCGAGGCGACCACCTCACCGCTCAGCGCGCAACATTTGCGAACCCTAAATTGCTCAACGAGATGGTTGTTGAAAACGGCGAGGTTGTACAAGGCTCTCTAGCTCGTATAGAGCCTGATGGCGACGTTGTGCGAATGTGGGAAGCCATCGAAACTTATATGGAACGCAAACAACCACTGATCATTGTCGCCGGGGCAGATTACGGCCAAGGCAGTTCGCGAGACTGGGCCGCTAAGGGGGTCAGATTGGCGGGGGTTGAGGCGATTGTTGCGGAAGGTTTTGAGCGTATCCATCGCACCAACCTTGTCGGCATGGGAGTGCTGCCTCTGGAATTCAAAGCCGGCCAAACACGCACCACCTATCAGATCGACGGCACAGAAACCTTCACTGTCGAAGGTACGCCGGCTCCCGGAACGGAGCTCACTTTGATTGTCAGGCGACGTAATGGCGAAGACGTTTCAATTCCTGTGATCTGTCGTCTGGACACTGCAGAAGAAGTATCGATTTACAGCGCTGGCGGTGTGCTCCAGAGGTTTGCTCAGGATTTTCTTGAGGCCTCGGCTTCTGCGGGTTAGGAGAATACTGTGACCCAAACACATCCTGCGCAAATTCGAATTCCAGCAACCTATATTCGGGGCGGCACCAGTAAGGGGGTCTTCTTTAATCTGTCGGACCTGCCACTCTCAGCTCAGAAACCTGGTCCGAGTCGGGACGCACTCTTGATGAGGGTCATTGGTAGCCCCGACCCCTATGGCAAGCATACCGACGGTATGGGCGGTGCCACTTCGAGCACCAGCAAAACTGTCATTGTTAGTGAAAGCAAACAACCTGGGCACGACGTCGATTACCTGTTCGGTCAAGTCTCCATCGATCAACCCTTCGTCGACTGGAGCGGCAATTGTGGCAATCTGTCCGCCGCGGTCGGCCCATTTGCTATTCAACAGGGTTTGCTGCCCGAGGAACGACTTCCCGAAAACGGTTTCGCCGAGGTCAGAATTTGGCAGGCAAATATTGGCAAAACCATCGTCAACAAAGTGCCAATCAGCCACGGCGAGGTACAGGAGACCGGTAGCTTTGAGCTTGATGGGGTGACCTTTCCCGCCGCTGAGATTGCGGTCGACTTTATGGATCCTGCCGATACTGACGGCAGTTCTCTATTTCCCACGGGTAACTTGATCGACACCTTGGATGTACCAAGCCTCGGCGCTTTCCTCGTGACCTTGATCAATGCTGGCATCCCCACAATTTTCTTGAACGCAGAGGATTTGGGTTATCGGGGAACCGAGTTACAGGACGAAATCAATAGCTCGGAGGATGTTCTGCAAAGGTTCGAGAACATTAGGGCCTACGGTGCGGTGGCCATGGGCCTCATTGATGAGCCGTCTGAAGCCGCGGCCCGTCAACATACTCCCAAGGTCGCCTTCGTTGCCCCGCCCTGCGATTATGTTGCCTCGAGTGGCAAGCACATAGAAGGTAGCAATATCGATCTGCTGGTTCGGGCGTTATCCATGGGTAAACTTCATCACGCCATGATGGGTACCGCGGCAGTGGCGATTGGCACAGCTGCCGCTATTCCCGGCACGCTGGTCAACCTAGCAGCAGGTGGTGGTCCCCGCGATCAGGTGGTCTTTGGGCACCCCTCGGGCACCCTCAAGGTGGGCGCAGCCGCCGCTCAACAAAATGGTGAATGGCAAGTCACTAAGGCGACGATGAGCCGTAGTGCCAGGGTCTTGATGGAGGGCTGGGTTCGTGTTCCCGGGGATGCAATTTAAGGCAGAGGGCCAACTTGCTCAGCCGGTAAGCTACAAATACTCGATTCCCGTGAACCTAGCGGGCTGGGACGATATACCCTAACCCGCGCCGTTCATTTCTCGCTTTTAGCGCTCAGCCAGTGGCTTTAGCACCCGGGGTTCGGGACCCCCGTAGTCCGCGCTCGGGCGAATGATTCGGTTGTTCTCACGCTGTTCCATAACATGAGCACTCCAACCCGATACCCGCGAGCATACGAAAATTGGCGTAAAGAGCTTGGTTGGGATTCCCATAAAGTTATAGGCAGAAGCATGGAAGAAGTCTGCGTTAGCAAAAAGTGCTTTTTCGTCCCACATTACCTTTTCAATGGCACAAGAAACCGGATACAGAACCGTATCGCCTACCTCAGCTGCCAGCTTTTCGGCCCACTGCTTAATGATCACGTTGCGCGGGTCGGACGTGCTGTAGATCGCATGGCCAAACCCCATGATCTTTTCTTTGCGCTCGAGCATGCCAAGCAAGCCAGACGTTGCCTCTTCTGGGGCGGTAAATTTCTCGATCAGTTCCATCGCCGCTTCGTTGGCACCACCATGGAGCGGGCCACGTAAAGACCCGATGGCGCCGGTCACACATGAGTGCATATCAGATAGCGTTGACGCGCAAACTCGGGCTGTAAAGGTTGATGCATTGAATTCGTGCTCCGCGTACAGAATCAAGGAAACATCCATGACTCGTTGATGCAGATCGCTGGGCCCGCTACCCGTCAGGGTTTGCAAGAAATGTCCGGCAAGAGACTCCGCATTGGTGTCAGTATCAATGCGCACCCCGTCATGACTGTATCGATACCAGTAATTGATGATTCCCGGCAGTGCACCGAGCAGCCGATTTGCAACGGTTTGTTGGTTTGCGAAGTCACCCTCTGGCTCTAAGTTGCCAAGCATGGAGCAGGCAGTTCTCATCACGTCCATCGGATGTGCTGAAGCCGGTATGCGCTCCAATACCTCCAACAGCGTGTCGGGCAATTTGCGGTTCGCCTTGAGCACCGATCGATAATTATCTAACTGACTGGCGTTTGGCAGCTCGCCGTAAAAAATCAGGTACGCCACCTCTTCAAAGGTTGCATTGTCTGCCAAGTCCGTAATGTCGTAGCCGCGATACGTCAGCCCCGTTCCGCTCTTACCCACGGTGCATAACTCAGTGCTACCCGCGCTTTGACCTCGCAGGCCTGCGCCCCCTAGTTTTTTCTCAGCCATCACAATCTCCCTTGTTGCGATTCGTTATTGCGGTTTTTATATTTTCAAAAACACGCCTTCTAAAAGCCTAAGAGACTTTGGCTCTAGCCGTTTGTCTGATCTGCAAACAACTGATCCAGCTTCTCCTCGTAAGCGTGATAACCCAAAAAATCGTAAAGCTCCATCCGGGTTTGCATGGTATCGACCACACTCGCCTGGCTGCCCTCTTCTTTCAGCACTTGATACACGTTAAGCGCCGCCTTATTCATCGCCCGAAATGCCGACAGCGGATACAGGGCCATGGCGATGCCAACCGAGGCCAACTCGTCTAAGTGATACAGGGGTGTCTGACCAAATTCCGTCAGATTCGCCAGCACCGGCACGCCTGCTGTCTCCACGATTGGCTTATACATCTCAATCTCGGTCATCGCCTCGGCAAAAATAGCGTCGGCGCCCGCTTCAGCAAATGCGCCCGCACGATCAATTACAGCATTCAGACCATCGACAGAAAGGGCGTCAGTACGCGCCATTATGACGAAGTTGTTGTCCGATTTAGCATCTACCGCAGCCTTGATTCGATCGACCATCTCTCCTGTCGAAACGATGGCCTTATTAGGCCGATGTCCGCAGCGCTTTTGGGCCACCTGATCTTCAATATGCACAGCCGCCGCGCCCGCTGCGGTCATGTCGCGAACGGTCTTCGCAATATTGAAAGCTCCACCCCAGCCCGTATCGATGTCCACTAAAAGAGGTATATCCGTTGCCCCGGTTATTCGCCTCACATCCTCGAGAACATCGTTGAGTGAGGTCATACCGAGATCGGGCAGTCCGTAGGACGCATTCGCCACGCCACCGCCAGAAAGGTAAATCGCTTGATGACCAACACGCTCAGCCAGGAGCGCCGTGTAGGCATTGATCGTGCCCGGGATTTGAAGAGGCTTTGGCGCAGACGCCTCTATAGCTGCGCGAAACTTTAAACCTTGGCTCATTTTTTCTCTCCACCTTCAATCATATCTCTGAGAACTTTGGCACTTTATCAGGGTCCTACCATCACTCACGCCCATGGTAGCTGACTTTGAATAACCGTGAGCGTCTGATCTGATGCGTCAGCTGAACTCCGCCTGGGCCTGCAGAATCAGGCTTTGAAGCTCCTCGTAGTTCGCCGCCAACGGGTACTGAGGAAATTGCTGCCGCACATTATCCGGAGCCTGAAAAAAAATGCCCGCATCAGCCTCCTCTAGCATCGACACATCGTTAAATGAATCTCCCGCAGCGATGACGTTCAGTGACAGAGATTTAAAGGCCTTAACCGAGCAGCGTTTCGGGTCCGTTTGTCTAAGGCGATACCCAACGATTCGGTCTCCCTCAATTTTAAGCTTATGGCAGAGCAAGAAAGGCTCCTCAAGCTGCGCCATAAGGGGCATGGCGAATTCGTAAAAAGTATCGGAGATGATGGCAACCTGAAAATGCCGTCGAGCCCAGCGAAGAAATTCTGGGGCCCCGGGTAAGGGAGCTAATTTGGCTATTTCAGCGTGAATCTGGCTGAGGGTTATGCCGTGTTGGTCAAGGATACCAAGGCGATAACTCATCAGATCATCGTAGTTAGGGATATCTCTCGTCGTCTTCA
>CACMHG010000063.1 GCA_902613475.1 K189A clade bacterium | reverse complement strand
CACACGAGAGGATTCGATTGAACGCGCCCAGTATTTTTTAGCCGTCGCGCAGCTAATGAGAGCTGGAGGTTACCGCCGCTGGGACACCCTGCTTGATTTCAGTGAGCAAGCATTGACCGCTTATTCGCGGATCAATGATGTTTCAATCGATACTCTTTTGGAGATCCATTCCTTATACATTAACGCCCTCAATGATGCGTGGCGCCGTAGTCCGAACCGAGAGACGATGTTAAGTAGGCTTACCAAGCTAAAGGAAGCTATCAAAATCGCTGAGCAGGATGCGAACGGCCAGACGTCTAAGGCTGCAGGGGACCTATTTGTCACTATGAGTAGAGCTGCCAACTCGAAGAGAAAGGCAAAGAACATGCTAGCGAGAGCCATTGATATTTATGGCCAGGCCCTAGAGCCAAACGCAGGGTTAACCTTATGGACTATGGCTCAAGCGGCTCGCCTAGAATCCGAAAAAGCAAACGCTGAGCTGTTGTTAGAAATTCTGCCTCTTTTCAAAGAGGACGACGAGAGTCTTCAGTTTAAAGCAGCCGCGCACCAGCAACTGTCTGTACTTTTTTTGAAAGAAAGGAAGGAGGAGCAATCTTTAGAGCAAAACATTGCCGCTTACCATACCCTCAAAAGGCTGGGCACTGAGCGCAAATTCGAAACCACGGATTACTTGCCCGTCGTAAAGGAAAACCCCAAATACCCAAGCGTAGCATTTAAAAAAAATATCACTGGTTATGTAATTCTTGAATATACGGTAACAAAGATTGGCTCTGTTGAAGACATATCGGTGCTGGACTCAGAACCGCGAAAAATTTTCGATAAAGCCGCAGTAAACGCTGCGAAAAAATACCGGTATTTGCCGAGAATAGTTGATGGGGAACCTATCGAGGTGCCCGATGTAAAGACCCGCATTACTTTCGACATTCAGTAATAAAATCAGCCTAACCCCCTCCCACAGACACCCAAATTTCGAAAAGAACATGACCCTATGAATGATCCTACCCAAACATCTCTTAGATGCGGCGCGAAGACACGCTCAGGTGCGCCTTGTGCGAAGTTCCCCATGGAGGGTAAACGCAGGTGTCAGCTGCATGGTGGCCTGAGCACGGGCCCCAAGACAGTTGCGGGCAAAGCCGCGATCTCGGTCGCCAACACCAAGCACGGGCGCTATAAGAACTGGCGCGAGAAGCAGGCGAAAGAGCGCTATTACCGAGGTGAGATCAAGCGCGTGATGCCGGAAGCGAGGGAGGCGGGGCTATTGAAATATTGACGAGACTAATAGAGCCTCAACCACACTAAATTCGGAGAGGCTTTTTATGGAGTCATTGCACGAAGGAGGCTGCCTTTGTGGGGAAGCTCGCTATGTTGTCAAAGGATACCCTGAGCCGAGAGGAGTCTGTCATTGTCGCTATTGCCAACTCCGCACCGGAAGCGCTTTTGCCGTCTTGGCGTATTTTGAGCCAGAAAATTTCAGCTTACGGTCAGGTCAGCTTAGCCACTACGAATTTACTAGTGAGAGCGGCAAGAAATGGGATGTGAACTTCTGCTCGAAATGTGGAACAACCGTTTTTTTACCAGCTAGAAGTTTGGGGCGATCTTATAGGCATTGACGGGGGCACCTTAGATCCTCCGACGTTTTTCTACGACATCGCCGGAGAGGTCTTTACTAAATCAAAGGCGCATTTTGTTGGAGATATAAGAGCGGCCGGGCACTACGACACCTTTCCCGGATATGAGCCTAAGATTCGTGAAGAAAAACGTTTGAAAGGTAGCGACTAGTTGCCTTACTTATTCTTGCGATTTTAGCGCGCCATCTGGTGAGGGCTCTTTTCAAAGAGTTGAGCGTTTTACGGTGCAAGGTACTTAACCCAAAAAGCAGTACCACCGCAGTGAAATAAAGCGGATGATGCGGGAAGCGAGGCTAGCTGCATTGCTGGTGGACAATTGATCAGAGCGCGGCCCTCTTAGCCTTTCCAACCTTTCTTACCTGGCGCTCTATAGCTAGTTCAGAATCTCGAACGGTCAGACCAAGTTATGGTTTGCGAACTTTCAATTGCCCAAGTAATGTCCGTTCGGGGAATTTTCGCGCGCACTTAAAAAAGCGACATACAGAAAGACGTCGTAATAAAAATAACAAAAATTTCGGTGATGATGTCGAAGTCCAAAGAGAGTAAGCCTGCAGGGTCATTGGATACGCCTGCAGATCCAGTGACAGCTTTTTTTCTAGCGGCGCCTGGTATAAGTAAAAAGACTGTTGCTTGGTGCAGCGGTAGCGTCGGAATGAGCGCCTGTAACGGCTTCCTAGGCATGTTGCTCCTTTACTACTACAACCAAGTCCTCGGGTTATCTGCGATTTTGGCAAGCGCCGCTATTGCGGTATCTGTTGCGTTCGACGCGCTTAGTGATCCAGCCGTCGCATATTTTTCTGATCGGTTTTCTCATCGATTGGGTCGCCGTATACCATTCATGCTATTGGCTGTTCTGCCATGTTGTTTACTTATCATCCTACTTTTTTCTCTACGCCTCGTGACCTCTCAATTAGCCCTTTTCCTGCAGATGACCGCGCTTGTTACTCTTTTTCGACTATTTCAAACTCTCTATGCTGTTCCGCGACAGGCTCTAGCGTTAGAGCTCTTTCGAGAATACGACGAAAGAAATTTTATATTTAGCAGAAGCCGACTTATGGCAGTAGCGGGAGAGGGATGGGGCCTTGGAGGAGTTCTCCTCTTTTTCTTGAGCGATTGGAATGACGCGAACGGCTACGTTGATGCAAGTCTATGGATTGCAGCTTTAATGTTCCTTTTCTGCGGGATCTCGTCGTGGCAACTTAGAAAAGTCGAAACCGAGTTTGAACTGGGCCCAACGGAACAGAAAAGCTTCTCTGCGAGTAGCCTCTTATTAGAAGCAAAGAAACTGATCAAAAATCCTTCCTGGCAATCCTTAATTTTGGCGTCGGTTCTCTTCTCATTCAACGCCGGTATAGACTCTGGTACAGGGATTTATTTCGACAGTTATCTTTGGCAATGGGACCCAATGGATAAGTTCTTTGCTGGTTTTATTACCTTAACCGGTGCCGCAATAGGGGCTTTCCTGGCAATGCCTCTTCTTTCGAGGTTTGCTAAGAAAAGATTAGCTATTTTGACGTGTATTTTTACGCTCATTACGGCGCCGATTCCCTTAACGCTATTTATCATAGAGGCCCATACCGAACTAAAAATCTTACCCCCTGCTGGTCAAGGGGCGCTCAGCGGGTTGTGGTGGATCTACTCCTTGCACGGCTTTGTCCACGCCATTTCCTGGGGAATTTTTTTTATATGTGCTACCTCGATGTTTGCGGACGTAAACGAAGAACATCAAGTCTCGGCAGGAAATCAATCGGAGGGTCTTGTGATGGCTGCAGACAACCTCCTTGGTAAGCTAACGGCTAATGTCGGCATATTACTTGGTGGTGTAATACTGACCTGGGCGGGCTTCGATATAGCCGAGACAGTGTTTGAGAAAGAGGCTGCAGCGATAAATCTGGCGACTGCATCGGTCCTTTCAACAGTTGTTTGTATTTCTTGCGCAATAATCTCCTTGAGTAATTATCGCATTACAAGGGAGAGCCATAACAAGAACCTTACTGCTTTGGGTTTTTCCAAAAAATGAGAAGGGGCTTCTGCCCCTTTTTTGTGCTCAAGACAAGTCCAGATTGATTTGGCAGCGCCAACAGGTTCGTAGTCGACTTTTGACCCATCCTGCAACACCTGCGACAGTACTTCCCTTATCGACGTATAAGCACGCGCGTGTAACGCCGATAACAGGAGAGGTGTTGCAGATGTTGCGGATGTTGGACTTCGGCTGCAGATGTCACCCAGAAAAGGGTCTAAAGGTCCAGAGCACCCGCCTGCAGATACTTTCCAACCTTTTCAGGGTGCCATTCGGTCTCTCAAACCCAAAAACTGTGAAAACTGAAAAGCTGGGCTGGCATCAACGATCGACTTGGTGCAAATTTGTGGTGTGACCTGCCGATCGTCAGTTAGGACGTCCCATCGCGCCTATCTGGCCTCCACTTGTAGATTTTGTAATCACCGCGTAAGCAATCTGGATGAAAATTGATCAGTTAATTAGTGAAGCGCAATCGGTGCGAGATTTAGCCTCAAAACTTGATCCGATGAGAGAATCTTTTTCGCAGTCCGTAGAAGCCTTAGAAGGAAATTTGGCTTTGAAACTGTCTTTACTTATGACGTTATACGATTCTAACCAGGTTGCCGAGTCGATACGTGTTCTGCTGGTTCAAGATGCTGCTGACGCCTTAATCCTACTTTTAAAGTTTGCGGAGCTTGATAATGACGATCTCATGCGGCTTGAAGAGGCGCTCGGTGATCTAGATCATCGGTTTTATGGTGCTAGGTTTGTTGCACGCATCCTCGGCGATTGTCCTCTTTCCGAATCTACCGCTGTGCTGCAGGAAATCCTTAAAAAAGAGCCTGAATTAGGCGAAGCGATCATTAAAATGATGTTCACCTTTGATGATTTTCTCGACGCATCTGGCCCAATGTTGAAGGCCGTCATTGAGGACATAGACAATGAGACGGCTGCAGTAGCTTTCAAGGCCGTTTCTACCGAAAAAATAGAAAAAACCTTTGGTTGCCTCGACGGAGCTCACGAGCAAGCAATCAGGGCCGAGATGCAGAGAATTGGAAACGTAAGAATAGTCGAAGCTGAAGAGGCGCAGCGTACGATTGTCCGAAAGGCACTGCGCTCACGAGATGAAGGGCTCTTTTACTTTTCGTTTATCAAGGAAGCCAATCTTTAGTGGTCTTCGACCAATAACGTTTCAGTAGCAATTATCATAGAGCCCGTCTCTTTTTTCTTGGTGGAGAAGTGTCAGTAGCTGACGCGTCAAAAGATATTGTTCATAGGCCTATAAACAACCTGTAATGGCACTCCCCTTGTAGTCTTATGCATGCGCTAATAACGCCGATAACAGGAGAGGTGTTGCAGATGAAGGACTTAAACTGAAGGTGTTACCCTGTAAAGGGTCTAAAGGTCCAGAGCACATGCTGACAGATACTTTTAAACCTTTTCAAGGTCTCCCATT
>CACMHG010000062.1 GCA_902613475.1 K189A clade bacterium | reverse complement strand
TCGTTGGCTATCCAACCCCGGGTAATCGCGTGATATTCACGTGGTGACCCACTGGCTTGGGGAAAACTCAGGGAGTGCTGCTCAAGTACCTTACCGACCGCATTTTGTTTGAGGCCCGATGTGGAAAGTTGCTCTGGCGAGAGAGTGACATTGAGGGATGCAAGGCCCGCTTCGTGTCGCATCAGATCCGACACCGTCAGCTTGTCTTTGTCTCCATCTTGGCCCGCGAACTCTGGCCAATAAGCAGCGACCCTTTCTGCAAAGTTAAGCAAACCCCGATCTGCAAGCATCGCCAGCAGAATACTCTCTAAGCTTTTGCCGCTGCTGAACACATTGACCAGCGAATCTGGTGAAAAGGCTTCCTCACCATTGGTAGCCCACAAATCGACAACACATTCCTCGCCGACATAAACACAAAGCTGGGCATTTCGATCACGCCCAGACGTCAGACTGCCTCTAAACAGTTCATGCACTGGCTCAAAACCCGACTGAACTTTACCGCTGATCAGCATCTTTACATCCCAAAATTCCGAAAAAATCGATCAAGAGTACGTCCAACGACGTTGATTTGGTAGGGACGAAATCGCCAATGTGTGTGGGCCTTGGAACCTTATTTGCCGGAATTTGCCGTCAACTCAGCAGAAATTGGTGGACGACGCTGTGGAGTTGGTGGCGATTACGTTCAAGCAGCAAAGAGTGCGTACCTTCGCCAATGATGGTCATTTGCTTGGTTGGGGCGTGAGTTAAACGCTCAAATAATCGCTGACCCTGAGCCGGCGTTGTTTCAGCGTCCCATGCTCCTACGACGATTTGTACAGGTGCGCGAACCAATGAGGGGTCGTACCAATCGAGCCCGGACTCTCTGCATTGAGCGTAATCTTTCATGACTCCCGTTGGGGCCCTAAGCAATCCTGTGCTCGCATACTGGGGGTCGCAGCCTGCGGTTTGCTCACACCAACGAAGACGCTCTTGCTCGCTTACCACTCGGTCGATATCGCTGGAGTCCAGTCCGATAGACCATCGCGTCATCATGGATGCAGGGTCTACGGTTCGATAAGCACCGATGCGGCCTAGAGAATCGCCTGAGGTCGCTAAACCCTCGATCCAAAGTGCTCCGTATAAAACCAGCTTGATGACACTCTGCGGATACTGACCGGCATAACTGCCGCAAATTGCCGTGCCCCAGCTATAGCCAATAAGGTTTAAGCCCTCGACCTGGCGCAAGCTGCGAATGAAGGTTACCGCTTGGTGCACATCGGCGACCGCAAAGGCGGTATCCACAAGTGGGTCATGACCTTCCGCCGTTTGGTTCATTTCAGCCGGTCGGTCCGATTGTCCGTAGCCAAGCAAATCGATACACCAAGCATCAAACCCTTGCAGGGCCAGCACGTCCAGCCACGACTGATCCTTCGGCGCGTAGTCGACGGTATCGGTCGAACCATAGGTTGCACCGTGGACGAAAAGCACGGTTTTATCCGCCTGCGGCGCGCCATTGCCCGCCAAACGTTTATTGCGCAGCAACAACTGGTAGTCGCCGCAATGGCTGGCAACTCGGTGGTCGGTCTTTTCAATCATCAGTTACTCCGCGCAAGCGCCCGCAGGCTCTTGCGTGCGCGTCTGTATACAAATTGCTAGTACCAAAATATCCAGATAACCAGTCCAACTATGCCACCAACCCCCAACAGAACCGCCGCAAGGGTTTTGACGAAGTCTTGCACGAGAGCTGACACCAGATTCTTGGTGACCTGGGATCCAAAGAGCAAAAACACAGCGATCAAGGACCAGGGTAGTAACCCCACCGTAAGCGTCGAGACCAGCATAAACTGCCAGAAGCCAAGCTCATTAAACGGGTTAACGCTGCCGGTATGGCTATTAGCGTTCTGCCCTTGGCGGCCGGCGCCGTTGGAATTTTCGTTGCTCATTTCGTTGCTCATGAAGCGGCCGGGCAAACATCAACTCAGCGTCGCGAAAAACGCTAGCAGTTCATTGTTCACTTCCTCGGCCCGCTCTTGCTGCAGCCAATGCCCCGCACCTTGATACTTTACGCACTTACGCAAGTCCGGCAGCGACGCCTGCATCCCGGCAATTGCTTCCGCGGTATTACCCGCCACCATATCGTGCTCACCGTACAGGTAAAGGGCAGGTTGCTCGATGGTTCGGCCAATGAAAGGGGCCAGATGACCAGGCAATCGTTTGATGTTGCGATACCAATTGAATCCCCCGCCGAAGCCCGAGGCCGATAGCTCATTCACGTAAAAATCGAGGTCTTGTTCAGACAGCCACTTGGGCAACTTCTCTGGCATGACAAACTGGTCGGTCATGGTCTCTTCTATGGGGAAATGACCATCCCACCCGCTGCTGTGAATATTGTCCGCCACAATGTCACCGCTAAACGCATACAGGACGCCCAACATACTTTTACGGACATCTTTCTCGAAATCGGCCTCTGCGACTCCTGGCTCCTGAAAAAACAGCCGATAATACTGCCGGCCCGCCGCAGCCTGACGCATTAGATCGTTTATGCTCACCCCATCTGGCAGGGCAAATGGTGGGTTAAAGGGCACCGACAAAACCGCCACGGCGCGAAAAATATCTGATCGCATCAATGCCGAGTGCCAGGCTACGGGACCGCCCCAATCATGGCCGACCACAATCGCCTCAGATTCGCCCAAGGCAGTGACACTACCCACCACATCCCCCACCAAGTGAGAGATGGTATAGGCCTCAATATCCTTAGGCCGCGTCGTCTCCCCATAGCCGCGCATATGCAAAGCGACCGCACGGAATCCTGCATCGCCAATCGCCTGCAATTGGTGCCGCCATGAATACCAAGATTCTGGCCAGCCATGACAGAAAATCACCAAGGGACCGGAGCCGTGTTCAACGTAGTGAATGTCGATGCCGTTAGCGGCAATGATGCCGGTCTTAAAGTGCGAGAACGCGCTCATAAACTTCCCCTTCCCATTATTGTTGTGCGTTTGTGTTGTTGTTTTGTATCGAGGCTTTACGAGAACGCGACAACCACCGCGAAATACGCCCTCACCCTCTTTCCCCTGGCCGTAGGCTCTCGAGTGTTAGGCCAACGTCGGTACCGTCGGTAAAACCCGGCAGGGGCCCGTGGGATTCTTGCGCTGGTGCGGCGACGGCTCCCACCGTGGCGGCTGGTTCATCACGCCGAACATGCAGATAATCGAACATGGTCGCATCGCCCTTAAGGTATGCATTGAAATGGGCGGTGGCGAAGTGCGCCATGACGTTATTCATCCTGACGTTATCCCAGACAGGATCCATATAGTGATCTGCCCCCTCGCCAGTGGGGCTGTCGAGTATTTCCCGAGGGACTGGCATTGGTGCTCCGGCGTTATGACCCGCATTTTTGTAGGTCAGTAAGTAGCGTTCGCTGTTGTAGGCTGATTTGTACATGACTCTAACCCCGGTCTCATAGCCCACGGTATCGTCTTTATCTCCCACCAGATAAAAGGTCGGCGTGCGAATACCTGCAAACGCCTCGCTTTGCCAAACTCCTTGGAGCATACCCCAGGGTGCGACGGCAAATCCGGCTGCAATACGAGGGTCTAAACTGTCTCGGAATCGAGGATTGCTCGCTGCGTGAATGGCGAGCAAATCATTGGGAGGTGCTACGGTCGCGTTGACTGCCTTATCGCTGAAGCCCGCGCCAAGATTGTTGATCAGCCCATATCCACCCATGGAGTAACCCACGACACCGGTCTTTTCTGCATCAACCAAACCACCCAAGAAATGCCTTTGATCTTTGCCCAGCTCGGCCATGCGCTCGATCACAAACCGTTGATCCAAGGGCCGGTTATAGAGTGTGCTAGCAAAGGCCTGCTGATCATCATAGGTGCTGTCGGTATGGTCGATAGAAACCGTGACAAAACCCTTGCTGGCGAGGTTCTCGCCCAGATGGCTCATCAAATAACGATTGCCAGGATACCCGTGCGAAATGACAATCAGCGGGAAAGAACCGGCCGCAGTATTGGGTATGGCATCGCGTATCGCCCTGCCAAAGAGCGTGGCTGTAATGCCGGGATTCCTCGTGACGGCTGTGTACTGCCCTAGCTCCACCTCGTCCTCAGGCACTACGGCTGGGTACCAAACCTCTACGACTAACTCTCTGCCGTACAGCACACTCTGCTCGCCAGGCTCTGTATTCAATACGTCTACACGACGCTCATCTACTAACGCGATTGTGCGGACCCCAATTCTAAATTCCCCGTAGTCTGCCAAGGCCGGGGCGTCTGGGCGGATGGTGTCGATACGATTCATTGGCGTGTGCTCAACGGTTGTGGCGAGTGTTACGGGGCCGACGGCAGCTCCAGCCGCAAGGATCAACGCCCTGGCCCACCCCGAGTCACGGGTGAGGGTTAGGACGGCAGTTAGCAGGAGTGTTATCTTTTTGCGCATGGCTGTAACTTTAACTGGGCCTACAAAAAAAGAAGAGTCTTGAAAGTCGACCACCGACGTTCTGCTGCCATTACACGACCTGTGCTTTTGGTCTCGACTCTTGCTCCGTGGAACGTTAACTTTCTCTCGCAGCCCCGCGCTCGACACTAGTTTCAAATCAATTGGATGAATTCAGTGCCTCAATCTCTGGTCAACAATTTATGCGTCTATTGCGGATCGCGCCTGGGAAACGATCCAAACTTTGAAGTCGCGGCCCGGGAACTTGGCCATCGACTCGCAGCCCACGATATCGGCCTTGTTTACGGTGGCGGCGCCGTCGGTCTGATGGGTGTCGTCGCGTCTGCCGTTTCTGATCGAGGCGGCAAAGTCACAGGCGTTATTCCCGAATTTCTGCGGCAACGTGAAATCGCTTTTAACGACGCGGAAGAACTGATCCTCACCGAAGACATGCACGCGCGAAAGCGCATCATGTTTGAGCGCTCCGATGCCTTCGTTGCGCTTCCCGGCGGCATAGGAACTTTAGAAGAATTACTCGAGGTCAGCACGTGGCTACAGCTGGAGCAACATGAAAAACCAGTGATCGTTGCAAATCTGTTCGGCTACTGGGAGCCGTTGCGAGACCTGCTCGCCGGCGTCGTTGCGGGCGGGTTTGTCGATCAATCGACCGTCGATCAAATTCGTATCGTCAACAGTGTCGAGCAACTCATGACCGAGCTTGGCTTTCCCTCTGCCTGAGAGACTCCTGCACACGGCCTGGGTTGTGAAGGGCTGCGCTGCGTCTAGTCCTCACTTACCCTGATCATCTTCG
>CACMHG010000061.1 GCA_902613475.1 K189A clade bacterium | reverse complement strand
GAGCGAAAACGGTGCGCAGCTTTCGCCTGGCGCACCTAGATTGGGCACAGATTCAGCGACGCTGCAGTTTTTCCGCAAATTTCGGCGATCTAACTTGGCCTATTTTTTGAATGACACCCAAGGTCAGCTCTGCAAGAGCTAATAGGCAAGCTATTTCAATAGCGAAAATTACATCTTAGGTTTAGAGCATAGAAGCTCAGACGTTGAACAGACGTTTGGGCTTTTTTTTTGGAGAAAATTTATGTTTTTACATCTTCGTCCTCAGTCGGCGCAGCAATTCGGCGCGATCACTTTGTTTACTGCTTGTGTGCTGGCAACGTCAGTGCCCTGCGCAGCGAGTGCGGATGCCATCGACGAAATCAGTGCCGCTATTGCTGACGGCAAATCATCCATGAACTTTCGCTATCGCTTTGAGGGCGTAGATCAAGATGGCAAGAACGAAGATGCGGGGGCCTCGACGCTGCGCTCTCGCTACACCTTTGTATCAGGCGTGACATCAGGATTCTCAGTCGGTTTAGAAACTGACTATGTCAGCGTGATCGGTTCCGAGAAATACAATTCAACGGTTAACGGCAAAACGCAATATCCGGTGGTTGCAGATCCAGATGGACTCGATCTGAACCAAGTTTACATCAAATATCAATCGGGTAAGCTAACATCTACCTTTGGCCGCCAACGGATCGTGTTAGGCGATCAACGCTTTGTCGGCGGTGTGGCTTGGAGACAAAATGAGCAAACCTATGACGGAATAAGGCTTGCCTATAAAGCCTCAGATAGTCTGACGCTGGACTACGCGGCAATCACGAAGGTTAGACGTATTTTTGGTCCCGATGATGGCGTGCAACCCAGCAAATGGGATAGCAATAGCCATTTGTTCACGGCGACGAATACTTTCGCAGCGGAACATAAGTTGTCCGCATTTGCTTACCTGCTAGATTTTGAGAATGGTAATGGGCTACCGAACTCAAACGCGACTTATGGCGTTAGTTACGACGGCACGGTCTCAGGATTCAAAATTGGAGCGAAGCTTGCGACACAGTCAGACTACGCGGACAACCCTATAAGCTACGACGCTTCTATGTATTCTGTGAGCGTGGCGCGTGCTTTTGGCAAAATCACCGCATCCGCGGGCTATGAGTCACTGGGCAGCGATGACGGAAATATGGCATTCCGCACGCCGCTAGCGACCCTGCATAAGTTTCAGGGCAATGCAGATAAGTTTCTTGTAACTCCAGCAGGTGGTGTTGAAGATCTGTACTTTGGTATTGCGGGTAGCGTTGGAAAGCTTAAACTCGCCGCCACTTGGCACGATTTGAGTGCAGCCGAAACTAGCGCAGATTATGGATCCGAGCTAGATCTCGTCGCTACGTTGCCGTTGACACAAAGAACGAGCGTTCAATTTAAGTACGCTGACTATCAGTCAGATGGATTTGCGACAGACACCACTAAATTTTGGTTAACGTTCAATGCCAAGTTTTGAGGTTGTTGGCTCTTCGAGGTTTACGCCTCGGAGCGCGTTTTTAATCAGGCTTAATGCGTGCTCATTGAAATGGCGTTTTTTTTGCATCATCTGAACTATTCGATGGTTTGTAAGGTCTAGGAGACCAAGGCGTAAACGGATGCATAGAGAGGAAACGTTTTTATGGCAGCTCTCGTGGGATTGGCCTCCAATAAATCACGATGTCGCTCCGAAAGGCGGATAGTGACCTCAGATTCGCATCGATGACAACCCAGGCATCTAAGTCATATCGGGTCATGTTAGTGGACGAGGTACCGGACCGAGCCCGATGGGTGGGCGATGCTTTGGCTCACGCAGGTATGCAGGTTGCTATCGCTGAGGCCGGCCGTACCTTGCTCAAGCGCATTGCCGACGTTGAGCCAGACGTCATCGTTATTGACATTGAGTCGCCAGACCGGGACATGCTCGAGAGCTTGTCTGTTTTATCAACTCATCAACCTACACCAATTGTGATGTTTTCGGAGAAGCGCGGTACCGATTTCATCAATGCGGCGATAGCCGCAGGCGTTACGGCTTACATGGTCGGTGAAATTGATCCCTCCAAGGTAAAGCCCATCATTGATGCTGCAATGGCGCAATTCCAAGCCTTTCAAGGTATGCGCCAAGCGCTTGATGAAACCCAGGAACAACTGCGTCAACGGCGCAGCATTGAGAAAGCCAAGCTACTATTGATTCAAAGCCATGGGTTTGACGAGGCGCGTGCGCACCAGTTCTTGCGTGAGCTAGCGATGCAGCGACGACTCTCTATGCCGGAAGTAGCGGCGGGAATTTTAGAAAGTGCGCAAGCAGATAGTGGCTGAGGCAGCAACAATATGAATAAAACTGACTTAGATATCGCATACCTGCCGCTAGTGGATTCAGCACCCTTTATCTTGGCTGAGCACCTTGGTTATTTCTCACAGATGGGGCTTAAAGTAACGCTGCACAAGGAAGTCTCGTGGGCACTTGTCCGAGACAAACTGGCCATCGGCACGAGGGATGCAGCGCAAATGTTAGCGCCTTTGCCAGCGATGACGACCCTGGGCGTCAGTGGTATGCGTGTACCCTTGCTGACTGGGCTCGGGCTGTCGAAAAATGGTAACGGCATTACGATTTCTGCCGTACTCTGGCAGCAGATGCTTGCTGGACTTCAGCTGGCCGAGGACTATCCAGTTTCCGCAGCCAATGTCACTGACGTCATTGCTCGGGCTGCACGTCAAACAGAAATCTTGCCCCGACAGCTAACTTTCGCAGTGGTACATGGCTTCTCAACCCACGCAATTTTGTTGCGCAGGTGGTTGCGAAGTGCGGGCGTAGATCCAGATGCTCAGGTGAAGATGATAGTCGTGCCACCCTCGCAAATGGTGGATAGCCTCAGTGCCGGAGTGATAGACGGATATTGTGTGGGTGAACCTTGGAGCACATTGGCGATCAATTTAGGGGTCGGTATTGCCGCGGCTTGGGGCGCTGAAGTCTGGGCCGAGGCGCCGGAAAAAGTGCTATGCGTGACCGAACAGTGGCATCAACAAAATCCAGCAACGCATCACGCGCTGCGTATTGCGTTAATGCATGCTTGTGGTTGGTTGTCGCGGCCAGACAACGCTCTGGAAGCAGCGCAGGTCATGTCGGCTAAGCAATATCTAGATATCGAGGACAGCGTCTTAGAGCGGGCATTGTCAGGTCATCTTGCGCGCACTCGAAATTCTGCCGTTGAGCAGGTGCCTAATTTTCTATCGTTTTTTGATAATCAGACCAATGATCCTGGCGGTGATTCGGCGCTGCAGATTTTGGACGGTTGTAATGATCTGCTAGGTCGGTCGATAGATCCGGTGCAGCGGCACATGCTTGCGCGACGCTGTTTCCGTTCGGATCTGTTTCATCACACCCTGCAGGAGTTTGACGACTCAGCAGTTGGTCCGTAAGCACCTGATCTTGTCGGTACAACCCTCTACGGATTGATTTTTGTTCTTTGATCTGCCTCTGCGGTGCACGCCATTGGTGCATTCGCGAGGAGTTGCGGTAATTTGTGGTGCACCCAAAGTTTCAGCCGAGGTGATACGAAACGTAAGGTATTCGTCTGGGTCGATCTCGCTATGTATTAGTAATCAATAGCTTTTTCCGCTCCTGACTTTAGTTCAGCCTTGCTGTCGCGGGGTGCTAAGAAGATTGGCACGTATTTGGCATCGGTATAGACGGCGCAAACATTGTCCCTGTGGAGTAAAAAAAGCAGGGGTGGCGTCGTCAACGAACTGAAAAAATTTGAGATGCAGGCAAAGAAGCCTTGGTAACCGTAAGTTGTGTTACCAGGGCTTTTTTTTTGCAAAAAAATAGAAAGGAGAAAGCGATGTCGTCCAGAAAAGAGTGGCTTAGAGCTGTGAAGTTCCTGATCGTCTCCATCAGTCTCGCGTGGAGCGCGGGGGCAATTGCAGAGCTCGGCGAGCCGGAGAAAGACGAACTTACAATTGGATTCATTAAGTTGACAGATATGGCGCCGATAGCGGTGGCGTACGAATTAGGTTATTTCGAAGACGAAGGGTTGTTCGTCACCATTGAGGCGCAAGCCAACTGGAAAGTGTTGCTAGACGGTGTGATCGACGGACAGCTGGACGGTGCGCACATGCTTGCGGGTCAGCCGCTTGCCGCAACGATTGGGTTTGGTACAGAAGCTCATATCGTCACGCCGTTTTCGATGGACCTCAACGGTAATGGCATCACGGTATCTAATGATATTTGGGCTCAGATGAAAGAGAACATCCCAAAACGAGCGGATGGTAAGCCTGTGCACCCAATTAAAGCCGACGCGCTCAAACCGGTTGTAGAGAAATATGCTGACGAAGGCATGCCTTTCAACATGGGTATGGTTTTCCCAGTGTCAACACATAACTATGAACTGCGTTACTGGCTCGCTGCGGGCGGCCTACACCCAGGCTTCTACGCACCGCACAAGGGCGATATCAGCGGACAAATTGATGCGGACGTTTTGTTGTCCGTCACCCCTCCTCCTCAGATGCCAGCAACATTAGAGGCTGGAACCATCTATGGCTACTGCGTTGGCGAGCCTTGGAATCAGCAGGCGGTCTTTAAAGGTATTGGCGTTCCGGTGATTACTGATTACGAGATCTGGAAAGACAACCCTGAAAAAGTCTTCGGCATGACAAAGGAATTCACCGAGAAGTATCCCAATACCACGGTGCGGGTAGTTAAGGCCCTGATTCGGGCGGCTAAGTGGTTGGACGAAAACAACAACGCTAACCGCATGGAAGCTGTAGAGATCTTGGCGCGCTCTGAATATGTCGGAGCTGATGCGGAAGTGATCGCTAATTCAATGACAGGCACTTTTGAATACGAGAAGGGCGACAAACGCGAGGTGCCAGATTTCAACGTGTTTTTTCGCTACAACGCCACCTATCCGTATTACTCAGACGCGATCTGGTATCTCACGCAAATGCGGCGTTGGGGACAGATTGCCGAGCCCAAGAGCGATGAGTGGTACTTCGATGTCGCTAAAAATGTCTATCGCACTGACATTTATGCAATCGCGGCGCAGGAGCTGATCGCTGAAGGACTTATGAGCGCTGGGGAATTTCCAGATTTTGAGACTGAAACAGGTTTTAAGCCCGAACAAACTGAGTTCTTGGACGGTGTGTCCTACGACGGCTCGAAGCCGAACGAGTACCTGCAAAAGTTGGCTATCGGTCTAAAGGAAGAAGTTCTGTGATCAGCCTCTCGCGTACTTCCCTCCCCGCTATGCGCCCGTTGGGCGCTCCGTGGGTCGCAAAGGTGCTGCGTTCAATCATGATCCCAGCGGCCGGTATTTTGGTGTTTTTGATGCTGTGGCAGGGCGTGGCACAAAGTGTCACGACCTCACTAGGACAGTTTCCGGGTCCCTCCGATGTTCTGCATCAGGGTAGCGTTCTAGTGGACGAGTATTACGAACAAAAAGATAAGGCGTCCCGGTTCTATGAACGGCAGGAAGTTCGCAACGCGAAGAAGTTGGCAGTAAACCCCG
>CACMHG010000060.1 GCA_902613475.1 K189A clade bacterium | reverse complement strand
AGTCCTCGACCTGCGCATACCTGCTGGAAAGTTCGACAAGGAGGCCAGTCAGGTTTTGCGCGATTGGGCAGACGGTAGCGCCGGCAACCCCGATACTTTGCTGTTGATTCGCACCGAGCGTTTGCAGCCGCGGCAACGCAGCAGCGCATGGTTTAAAGCTATCGAGAGTTCTGGCACCGTCGTGCTCATCTGGCCCTTGGCGCCGCGAGAGTTACCCAGTTGGCTGGAAAAACGTCTGCAGGGCAAGGGCCTGGCCCTGCAAACAGATGCCCTGCATGCCCTCGCGGAGCGAGTAGAGGGCAATCTGCTCGCGGCTGCTCAAGAGGTCGAAAAGCTTGCGTTGCAGAACTTGTCTCAGCCGGTCTCGCAAGAGGCCCTGTTAACCTGCTTGGAAGATACCTCACGCTTCAATAGCTTCGACTTAATTGACGCGGCCATGGCTGGGCAGGGTGCCCGGGTGAGTAAAATCCTGTCCGTACTGAGCGAAGACAAGGGGGCACTCTTTGCTGTTCTTGGTGCGCTCACAAGTCAGCTACGACGCCTTGGTGAAACCCGTGGTCTACCACCGGCTCGCGCACGTACCATGAAGGCGTTCGCCAGACGGGGGCCATCCGCTAAGGCGCTTCTCGCCGAATGCGCTGTGCTCGACCAACAAGGCAAGGGACAGCGATTGGGGGAAGCGTGGATAGGGCTAGAGCAACTGCTGTTGTCGATGGCTCAGCAGCCAGGTCAGCGCCCTCCTTCGTACTACCAGCGAAAGCTCAAAGGCCGCTAGGGCATGGGTGCGCAGGGACGCATTGGCATCTGGCGAGGCATCATCGTAACGCCCTGGCCCCAAGGGGTTGCCCGCGTCCTGCAGTGAGCTCAGTTGATGTGCGTATCCGCAACGCGTCCCAGCTCCACCACGCTCAGCTTGCCTTCGCTATTGCTCAAGGTGGTTACCGAGCAATTGTCCGGTCCGAAGATCCGCATGCGGTCATCGTTCATGGCTGCCCCGACTGCGGCATTTATGGCTACGTAGTGACTAAAGATAATGCAGTCGCGATCGCAGCTGAGCAAAAACTCCGCCAGCTCTTGACGCCACTGCTGTACCGAGGCCTCTAGGTCTGACCAGTTACCGGCCATGGCCTGGCTGAGCCACTCGGCTCTCGCCTCTAGATCCTCCGTGGGTGAGGGTATTTCGGCGACCCGCGGCTCAAGGTCGATGGGCACCTGCCAGACATCCGCTAGGGCTTGAGCCGTTTCGAAAGCCCGAGCCATTGGGCTGGAGAGCAGTTCCGGGCGTTCGCTGTGTTGGGTATCCAGCATAGTGGCAACCGCCGCCGCCTGTCGGCGGCCCAGATCATCCAATCCAGGATCCGGGTGTGCGCCGAATCCAGCTGCTGCGTTACCGTGTCTGACAAGTTGGACGATGGCCATCTTTCTACTGCCCTTTTGAAGTGGGTTCTCTACAATGTTGGTTTGCTAATCAGAAGATAGGAACAGCTGTGACGGATCACAATGCCTCAGGACTTAACCCGCACATGACTCCTGATACACAAGTGAGTGTGCGCGAGGTATTCGCTATTGATCAAGACCTCATGGTACCGGCCTTTAGCGAGCGTTCAGAATATGTCCCCGACGCTGATCCTGATTACCGCTTTGACCGCGATACGACGCTCGCCATTTTGGCGGGCTTTGCCCATAACCGGCGCGTAATGGTGCAGGGCTATCACGGTACCGGAAAGTCGACGCATATCGAGCAGGTGGCCGCCCGGCTAAATTGGCCCTGCATACGGGTCAATCTGGACAGCCATATTTCGCGCATTGATTTGATCGGTAAGGACGCCATCGTGCTGCAGGATGGCAAGCAAATTACCGAGTTTCGCGAGGGCATTCTGCCCTGGGCTCTGCAGAATCCGGTGGCCCTGGTTTTCGACGAATACGATGCCGGCCGACCCGATGTCATGTTCGTAATTCAGCGTATATTGGAGGTCGAAGGTAAGCTGACGTTGCTCGACCAAAACAAAGTGATTACTCCCCATTCGCATTTTCGTCTGTTTGCTACCACCAATACGGTCGGCCTTGGCGACACAACAGGCCTCTACCACGGCACCCAGCAAATAAACCAAGGCCAAATGGATCGCTGGAGCATCGTTTCCACGCTGAACTATTTAGAGCATGAAGCCGAAAGCAATATCGTTCTTGGCAAGGTGCCCTCTTACAGCGCAAGCGACGACGGCAAGCGCGTCATCGGCAATATGGTCAGTGTTGCTGACTTAACGCGTAAGGGCTTTGTCAACGGCGATGTCTCTACCGTCATGTCGCCGCGTACGGTGCTGACCTGGGCGCAAAATGCCGAGATATTCGGCGACGTGGGCTTCGCATTCCGCGTGACGTTCTTGAACAAATGTGACGAGCTGGAGCGGGCTATTGTTGCCGAGTACTACCAGCGCTGCATGGGCGAAGATCTGGGTGATGCAACCGCAGGCATTACGCTGAAGTCTGCCTAAGAGCGATATGTCTGACGCTGAAAATCCCTTAGAGCCGTTCAAGCGGGCGACGACGGCGACGATTCGCGCAATCGCCGGCGACGATGAACTGGATGTCGTGTTTGGCGCTGGCCCACCGGTGGTCCGTGGCGGTACGCTGCGCCTGCCCGTGCCTGCCGCGGGTGCGAATCAAACAGAAATAGATGCCGTGCGCGGGGTTGGCGATGAGTTTGCCCTGCGTTTCCGTCACCACAATGCGCAGCTGCATGCGCGCTATAGCCCAGAGGGCGGCCCTGCCCAAGAAATGTTCGAGTGGATCGAATCTGCCCGTATCGCCTCCATTGGTGCTATGCGCATGAAGGGTGTGGCGCAAAATCTGGATGCGCATCTTGAAGTGCAGTGTAAGCAGGCGGCCTTCGATACGATTACCGCAGAAACCGATGCGCCGCTGTCTGTCGCTGTGGGCCTACTTGTCCGCCAGCAGCTCACTGGGCGTGAGTTACCGCCCAGCGCGGAACATGTGGTGCAGTACTGGCGCGAGCATGTGCTGGAAAATGCGGGCGAGCATATTGAAGCCCTGCGTGATCACGTCACCGATCAAGACGCTTTCGCCAACCTCTGCCGCAATATTATTGCTGACCTAGGGCTGCCAATTGATCTCACTGATCCCAATGAAGGTGATACCAATCCCGAGGATATGGACACCATGGATCAGTCCGAAGAGGCGGACTCAGAATTCAGCCCAGAAGATGTGGTGCTTGACGAAGATTCTGCCGGGGAAGAAAACAGTGACGGCGACGCCACCACGGTTGAGATGGACGCCCATGCAGATATGGAAGAAGGGGCAGGAGAGACGGACCCAGACGAGGCGCCCATGCCCATGCCCGACGATGCCGGGCGGATTCCTGTCGACAACAACTACAAGGCCTATACCGAGCGTTTCGACGAAATCATCAAGGCAGAAGATCTGTGTGATGCGGACGAGCTGATTCGGCTTCGTCAGTTACTCGATCAGCAGTTGCTGTCCTTGCAGCATGCCACCTCGAAGCTGGCCAATCGCCTACAGCGTCGCCTTATGGCGAAGCAAAATCGCACCTGGGAATTCGACCTTGAAGAAGGCATTTTGGATGCCGCGCGTCTGACCCAAGTGGTGGTCGACCCCATGAACCCCCTGGCCTACAAGCAAGAAAAGGAAACCAAGTTCCGCGACACCGTGGTGACCTTGCTCATCGACAGTTCCGGCTCCATGCGCGGTCGCTCGATTACCATAGCCGCCATGTGCGCCGACATCATGGGTCGAACACTCGAGCGGTGCTCGGTGCGGGTAGAAATTCTTGGCTTCACCACCAGAGCCTGGCGCGGTGGTGAGTCACGAGAAGCGTGGATCAACGACAACAAGCCATCGAATCCAGGGCGCTTGAATGATCTGCGGCATATCGTCTACAAGGGAGCAGATGACTCCTGGTCGCGCTCGCGACGCAACCTTGGCCTGATGATGCGTGAGGAGCTGCTCAAGGAAAACATCGACGGAGAAGCACTTATTTGGGCTCACAACCGGGTGGTAACGCGCCCAGAACAGCGCAAGGTGATGATGGTGATTTCCGACGGCTTGCCGGTAGACAACTCGACGCTGCTGGTAAACCCCAGCAATTTTTTAGAGCAGCATCTGAAATATGCCATTAGCATGATCGAAGATCATTCGCCGGTAGAGCTAGTAGCCATTGGTATTGGTCATGATGTGACCCATCACTACAAGCGCGCGGTCACGATCACTGATGCGGAGCAGCTGGGCGGTGCCATGACCGATCAGCTAGCGGAACTGTTTGAAATCAAACCCTGAAGAAATGGCCCCGGTGTAATCGCCGGGGCAGCTCGTTTGGTCGGTTAGCCCACTACATCCATACGGATTATTTCCGGCGCGCCACCCATTAAACCTTTGAAGCCAGCGCCGGAGGCCTTGAAATGCTCTGACGCACCATGCGCCGCCATGGCGTCGGCATCTTCGTAAAGCTCCATCACCGTATAGCCACCGTCGGCATCTTTGCAAAGTTTGTACAGATGACAGCCCGGTTCGTTGGCGTTGACCTTGGCGGCCAGATCCAGCATCACGGCCTCAAATTCTTCCTCTTTCCCCGCAAGCACATTGAGCTTGGCGATAACTGCAAGCATGTCTCTCTCCTCTTTCAGACGAAAATGTATAACAAATTGCCAACAACCCGAACACAGCAAGCAGACATGCGCTAAGGTTTAAAGCGGATTGAGGATAAGGATTCCAATGCAGCGACGCAAACTACAGGAGGCGCTAGCGCGCTATGCCCAGCGCTACCCTGATGAGCAGGCGACGGTTATTCGGTTTACCGCATTGCTCAATGATCATCCAACCTGTTTTGAACGCGATTGCTGGCCTGGACATATCACGGGTTCGGCCTGGTTAGTCGATACCAGTGGAACCCAACTGCTGCTCACTCACCATCGCAAGCTGAATATGTGGCTTCAACTTGGTGGGCATAGTGATGGCGAGACCGATACCGCCGCTGTTGCAAAGCGCGAGGCGCTGGAGGAATCTGGACTGCCCGTAAGCCTAATTAGCGACGAGATCTTTGACATCGATGTACACGAAATTCCAGCGCGCAAGGATGATCCTGCCCACGAGCACTTTGATATTCGCTATATGCTCCAAGCCCAGCACAATGATTTTGTCGTGAGCGCCGAATCCATAGACCTGGCATGGGTGTCCATCGAGCAGATTGAGTCTTACACGGATGAAGAATCTATCTTGCGAATGCGGCGCAAGTGGCGGCAAAAAGTCCAGCTTGAGGTTTAAAACGCCCATTCGCGTGCCTGGGAATCGTGTTGACTGTCACAGCGGTATCACAATTACCGAGGAATAATTCCTTGTGACTGGAGACTGCATACCCTAGGCTTGCAGTTCTCGCCCGATTGTACTTGGTACACCTCAGTTCGTGTTGGACCTTAAAGCGTATTCCGCGTTGCAAGAAAGACCTACAGAGGCCAGACAAGATTGGAAAACGCAAGTTTCTCTGCTTCTAGGTTTGATTGGTCGAATTCTCCAGAGAGAGGAAAACTCAGAGCTAATCAAACAAGGAGCTTAAGGCAGCTGTGA
>CACMHG010000059.1 GCA_902613475.1 K189A clade bacterium | reverse complement strand
TGCAGTGCTTCGATACCCCAACCGTATGCAACGCATTAGAGCTGCTTGTTCCTAAGCGCCGGGGTTACGGCTTTACAACCTCTCATCTGGTTTGTACCCGCCCAGAGCTGCCGCCCATGATCGGCTATGCCCGAACCGCGACCATACGCGCAGCACATCCATCAGACTTATCGGGTAAAGAAGCGCGAGCGCTATCTGATGGATATTACGAGTACATCGACCGCGGTCCCAAACCCAGTATCGCGGTGATCCAGGATCTCGATGGAAACAATGGCTACGGCTGCCTGTGGGGTGAGGTGAATTCCAATATTCACAAAGGCTTGGGTTGCCAAGGTGTGATCACTGACGGCGGCGTACGCGATGTGCCGGATATTGCACCGGGTTTTCAGATGCTGGCAGCAAGTGTGCTGCCGTCCCATGCCTTTGTGCATGTGGTGGACTACGCCCGACCGGTAGATGTCGCGGGCATGCGGGTGACGGACGGAGATATTATCCACGCTGACCAACACGGCGCGGTGGTCATCCCAGCAGAGGTGATTGGTCAGGTGCAAGAAGCCGCGCAGCAGCTGGCGCGGCGCGAAGCCGTGATTATTTCAGCGGCGCAGCAGCCAGACTTCGACATTGAAAAACTGCGTGCGGCTCAAGGTGACGCGGCGGAGATTCACTAATCTGTGTCAGACGTTGTCTTATACGGTCGATCTGAATTTGTCGAACCGAGCAGTCTTTTGCTGAGCCAAGCTGTGGCGAGCAATACCAAGACGGTGCAGACGGGTATAGCGATTGGCGATGCGCCGAAGAAATACAGCGTCATAGGCATCATGATGAGAAAGACCAACAGGAATATCCCGAACTGGTACAGAAAAAGGCGAACTCGGCTTGCTTGTTCGGCGCGCAGTGAGGTTTGTTTGTCCATGGCATTCACCTATTTCTAGGGTGAACAGAGTAATTCAATCTCAGGTCTCATCAGGTACCGGCTGAGCATTAAGTGGTGCCGCCGGTCGGTCTCGTGGGGTCGTGCATCGAGCCACCACACGCACTACTTTCAATCACGAGAAGAGTCAAGTAGGTATTAATGCTCTGAGGTTAAACCTGCTCTCGTAAACCCGGCGGCGTCGTACCCAAGTCTTCACGAAAGCCAGTGACCAGCTCCTCACCGGCCTCTGCGACCACGTAGCGCGCAATGTACTGGCCATGCTCGCTGAGAGATTCGTAAATCTCCCTCGGCATGGATCGGCCCATGGGTTCGCGGTACCAAGGCGCATGATATTCCGCGTTGGGAATGGCTCGCACTTTGTCCGATAGGTTTGGGGTGCCGCCGTGCCAAGCCCGGGTGTCGCGAATCAGTACGCTGCCAGCCGGGGCCGGGCAGACCGTGCTGAGTTTCATCCATTCGGGTTCCTGGGCCAGCTTTGGAATGCGCTGCTGACTGTGCTGGGTGCCGGGAATTTGCCGGGTAGGCCCATTGATTGCGGTAAAGTCGCTGGTTAAGAAGTTACAGCATACGTAGGGGCAGGGTAGGTCGCGGTAGTTGAGTTTGCCCCTTGGGTCGTGAAACGAGCCGAAGGTTTTACCCTGATACTCAATACGGTCATTCATGTCTGAGTGCAGTGGCTGATAGGTGCTCGCACCCGGCAGGCAGAAGTCGCCGCCGGCACCGCGCAGGATGTAGTCCCGGCTGCCAAAGATCGCCGTAATGACGGGCGTCACCGTGGGTAGATCCACCAACATGGCCCAAGCAGGTTCGTGCAGTAGTTGCCCTGTCAGGCTGGCTGAGCCAAAGGAGTACCGGTGGGAGCCGCGGTTGCCCTGACGGTTTTTGTCTTTTGCCAAGATCTCGCGGATGACTCTTTCTGAAGCCTTCTTGAGTCGCGTTAACTGCTCTTCGTTCAGCGCATTTTCAATGATCACAAAGCCGTCGCGGTAAAAGATGCGCACAGCGTCCTCGATATCTGTGGGCTGCAACCGTTCGAGACCGCGAATACCGCTATTTTCTTGCAGGTATTCCCGCTTTTTGGCAAATGCATCTGCGCTGGCTTGGGCCCAGCCCAGATCGTGCACCGAACCTGCAAGCGTCGCCTCGTCAGCAATCAAGGGTGGTTCTGCTGATATTCGAGCGTCATGTTTTGTCGTGGTTTTTGTCATCTGCCTTGCCAAATACGACCAAAGTCATGAGAGCATAAGCGCTTGGGAGTCTTTGAGGAATGGGGCGATGACGACAAAAAAAACAGATGAAAACTACCCGCTGCACGGCCTGAGGGTGCTGGATTTTTCCAGGGTGTTAGCGGGTCCCTTTGCCGGACGCATGCTCAGTGACCTAGGGGCAGATGTGGTTAAGATCGAGCCGCCAGATGGCGATGTAACCCGGCTATGGGGCCGCGACATCGCGGGGCTGCCTGGTTATTACCATCAGCAAAATGCGGGCAAGCGCAATATCTGTATGAATCTTCGTGCGCCCGGTGCGGTAGACTTGGTCAAGGATCTTGTTGCCAAGACCGATATCGTGATCGAAAATTATCGCCCGGACGTGATGCCGCGCCTTGGGCTCGGCTATGATACATTGAAGGCGGTCAACCCCGCATTGATTATGCTGTCGATCTCCGGCTTTGGTCAGGGCGGGCCGGAATCCCACCGTCCCGCGTATGCACCCATCATTCATGCCGAAGCGGGCCTGATGCAGCGTCAGGCAAATCGCGGTGATATTGCGGTGACAGATTTGCCGCTTTCCTTAGCAGACACTAACGCAAGCCTGCATGGTTTGATCGGTCTTCTGTCTGCCGTAATCATGCGTCAGCGCACCGGCAAGGGTCAGCACATCGATATCGCCATGATTGATGCGACATTTGCCACGGACGATCAAGTTCAATACGCGATGGAAAACGCAGAAGAGACTGCCCCGTTGCCAAATGACGTTTGGCGAACAGGGGCAGGATCTATTTTGTTATCCGCGGACTTTCGCTTTTTGTGGATTCAACTGACCACGCTTATGGGAATAGATGATCCAACCACCAAAGCGACACCATTGCTGGAGAAAATTGCAATTCGTCGTTCGATTGTGTCGGAATATATGTTGGGACTGAATAGCTGGGAAAAGGTTGAAAGCGACATGCAGACCATGAATCTTGCATGGGGCAAAGTGCGCGAGCCCGAAGACGTTATTAACCAGCCAACCTTGATCGCACGTGGCGCTATAGTAGAAGTGGATGACCGAACGGGTGGGAGTCGACCTTTGACGCAATCACCCTATCGATTTTCTTCGGCCAGCAGTGGTGTTCGCGGCCCAGCTCCTCATAGGGGTGAACACAACATTGAGGTACTGGCCGACTGGCTCGGTTTCGATCAAGCCCGTTGTGAGCTACTCATTTCTAGTGGGGCTCTGCAGCATGATGATTCCCGGCTCAATGCCTAACGAAATCGGAGAGTTTAGAAAGACAAAAAACCCCGCGACCGCGGGGTTTTTCTATCGTGAGGTTAGGGCATCAACCCCCAAACTCTCGCTGCATATCTATGCCAAGCGTTCTTTGAGGAAGCATATTTCCGTATAGTCTAAAGTTGGATTCGTGATTTGCTTGTCCAAAGTCCCAGAAAGACACTTCATCAGTTACGTTGTCCACAAAGAATCTTATTCTGCTCTTATTATCTGCGGATCGCCAAGTCAAGCCAAGATCAATTCTATCTCGCTCCGGCATTTTGTCGTAATCACGTTCTATAGAGTCTGTGTTGTACTCGCCCGTGAAAGAGTAAGCCGCGTTAAGAACCAACGAGGAGTCGTCTGAAAGAATCCACTCGTAAGCCCCCCACGCAGTAAACTTGTGTTCCGGAATTCCTTTCAACGAATTGCCGTTAATGTTGAAGCTTGTTCCCCCGAAGAGGGGTCTCGGCGCAAGGTGGTTTTCGTCTTCGAGAAGAATCACATCGTCTTTGTACTCTGTCTTGGTGTAACTGTAGTTTGCGTTTATCGTTAATGCATTCGTCGCTAGCCAAGTACCCTCAATCTCAATCCCAGAATTCGAAGTCTCGCCGGTATTCACTGGAATATCCCTTGATCCTCCTTGAACTGGATCGTACACATCAACTTGGTCCTGATAATCATCATACTGATATGTGTAGATCGCCGAAAAGAGTTGCAACGTTCCATCGAACAAGGTGCCTTTGTAACCAAGCTCATAGGCAGTGACAGTCTCTTTGTCGTAAGAAAGAACGCTTATCGGCGTGCCCAGCGTTCCTGCTCGAGCGTCTAATATGCCCAAGCCATAACCCCCAGATCTGTAACCGGTCGTTACGTAACCATACACAAGGGTATTGTCATTAGGCGTCCAGTCCACGTTGACTCTGAAGTTAGTTTGGCTCCAGGTTTTTTGATCCTCGGAAAGAGAGACAAAGGCTAAAGGAATGCCCGCAAGACGTAGCGGGTTGTCACAGGCAACCGAGTCAAGAGCGCATGTGGGCATCAAGGGTTGATCTGGATTCCCAGTAGGAAGACCTGCGCCCATGTAGAAGTTCGTCCAGGCCAAATCAGTGAAACCTGCGAATGCCTCGGGACCCAACCCCAGCTCGGGAATCCCGGTTAAAGCAGGCGCTCGAAGTATTTGACCAGCAGTTGCTCCGAGCACTGGAACCCAGAAATCAGCATCAAAGAGTCCCCACCAAACTTCTAAATCTTCGTAGAGACCCCCTCTCTTTTCGCTTACAGACTTGTCATCTTCCGCCCAGCGTACACCAAGAGTTAATGCCCACTCGTCATTAAATCTATACTCTCCTTGCGCAAAAAAAGCGGTCTGTTCGGTCTTGTTCGTGTTGTCGTGATGATAGGCATAGTTTTCTCCGAAGGTGTCTCCCTGCCAGGTCCCGAGTAACAACGTGTTTAAAGGGGCACTTTCAAGGTCCAGGGGGGTCGTAAGAACGCCCAATGAGGGCAAAAAATTGCCTAACGCCCCATAGTTAGCAGCCTGCTGGATCCTTCCTTGGGAGGCAGTGTCGATGAATCCGAAATCTTGGTTTCGCGAACTCTTGAAGTAGTAAGCACCGGCTGTGACAAAAAGCTGGTCGCTAAAGTCCCATAGCACTTGGAGTTCGTGTGAATAGCTGTAGATGTCCTCCAAAACTGTGAAGCCGTAATCTAACGCCTCGCTAGCCGAATCGTCATAGTCATAATCAAATGTGTATGCAAAGTCGCTGTGTCCATATATGTATTTCAACGACACGGTATCTGAGATGTCCCAGTTCACGTTTAAAGACGAACCGCGCTGGTCAAAGCCTTCGTGATTATAGCCGCTAGTCAAATTTTCATGGCGAGCTCCGTCCAGGTCGCCAGGACTGTTCAAGTAAGGAACTTGCCCGTAGGCCGCGTTTGCCCTTTGCGGTGCTTTGTCAACACCCGGTCGATTTATTGCTCCATATGCCGTTTCACCCGTATATGGATTCGTAAATAGTTCAGCACCTGGGGTCGTTTCATCGACTAGACGGAGACCTTGGGCATATACATCCGTCATTCTTGCGCCTCTAAAGCTGCCCCAGCCTTCATTGAGCAAAACGGCACTACCTATTATTCGATCCGAGTTTCTATCGTTTAGTCGAAGGGTTAAGGACAGCTCTTCAGTCGGTTCAAAAGCGAGGGCAAGTGCTAAGTTACGATCGTTAGTACTGTCTACGCCCTCGCCACCGCTGACTGATTTAA
>CACMHG010000058.1 GCA_902613475.1 K189A clade bacterium | reverse complement strand
CATTGCCGTACATGTCGTTGCGATGCTGGGGTGCTTGGTCTGTCTTAGCCCCGTCACTCATGTCCTACTCCTTCGTTTTCTCGTTCTTATTGGCAATGTTGATGGTCGTTCGTATTTGGCTGCTGCGCCAATCGTCATGCCTTTTGCAGCGCCTCGGACCAGTCATCCCACATGTCTGCGGCCACGGATTTGGTACGCAAATAGTCAAGGTCTTCTGTCCAAAAGTCTGCCAGCACGGCCTGCCGGATCTGGTCGCTATAGTTTTGTCCTGCCGCGTGGGCAAGACGATGATGCCAAAACACAATATCTCCCGCCTGCCCATGGCACTCTACCGGCTCAATCTCGTCGATCACCCTTTCCAGTTCCACCAGGTAGGCATCGCTATGGGCAATGCCTTTGAACTCCGGCAAGTGGGGGTAATAGGGAATACGCGGCTGGTCGTAGCGCAGGGCAAAGGTTGGATACAACCGCGTATGGGAGCCTGGCCAAACCTTAAAGGCGCCTCCGTCTTCTGGGCAGTCGTCAATCAGCCCCACCACGCCGAGTTGAAATGGGTGGCCGTCGGTATGGCAGCCGTCTGGCCCTCGGGCCTTGTTACCGTAGGGCAACGTGCAATAAACCCCTCGCGCGCCGTCATTGCCCAGGGCAGGATCCGTAGGCCCGCCAGGCCAAGCCGTGCCATGACTGCCCATTGGCATGCCGTTTACTACCGCTTGGCGCAGGTTACCGCCCATTAACTGTTGGGCCATGGCACAAATAGATTCGGAGTAAATCAGAGAAATGACGTCGGCGTTAACACCCAGATACCGGTTGAGCCAGCGGTAACCAGAGCGCAGGTGCCGCTCGTCAGATGATTCATCCTGTTCAAAAAAAGGTCCAGTGAAACTACTGGGATCTTCTCGCCGAAGACTCACGTCTGCGGGTAATGCCTGCCACATGAAGTCGCGCACGCGCTGGCATAGGGTACTGTCCATCGCACCGCGCAAGATCAAGTAGCCGTTGGTTTTAAAAAAACGCATTTGCTGCGTATCCAGCATTTTGCCCTCCCCGCCGAGCTTCACCCAAAACATAGCACTCTGACCTTTTTCTAGCCATCGCTTGAGTTGCCTACTAGGCTAACGCCGGACACGAGTGGAGATGAGGAGGCCATCATGGCGCTAGCGGGCATACGCGTTATCGACCTAACCGATGAGCGCGGCATTTACGGCACCAAGCTGTTGGCAGACTTAGGAGCGCAGGTGATTCGTCCCGAGGGGCCCGAGGGTGACCCGCTGCGAAATCGCGGCCCGTTCATGAAGAGTGACGGCGATCAACTCTCGCTTTGGCACAGCTTCTTCGCTTCGAATCGAACCTTCGTTAGTGTCGACAAAGCAGATTTGGTAGCAACCCAGGCGCTGCAAAATCTGGCCGAGGCTGCAGACATTATTTGTGTCGACGGCCAGACTGGCTTCATCGATCTGGAAGCCGCGAAGGCGGCCAATCCGGCCTTGGTCGTTATCGAGCTGTCCTCCTTCGGCGATAGCGGCCCCTGGGCCAACTACCTAGCGCCAGACATCGTAGCTGGTGCCCTAGGCGGTGCGGCGGCCACTACTGGCGATGTAGACACACCACCGCTGAAAAACTTTGGCGACCTGAATTTCATGCTGTCCGGCGCCTATATCGCCATCGCTGCGCTGAGCGCCCTGCATTACCAGCGCACTACTGGCCAAGGACAAAGGGCGAAGCTTGCGGTGCACGAGTGCATTGCTTCCTGCCTTGAACATGTGTTCATGTTTTATTTTTACCAGCAATCGATCAATCGGCCCGAGGGCCGGGTGCTGCCGAGACGCGGCGCCCTGCACTGGTCTGATGCCTACGATGTAGTGCCTGGCAAGAACGGCGCCATCATGGTCACCCCGGCCCCGGATTTTGATGCGCAGCTTATGTGGTGGATCGAAGAGGATATGCACGAGGATCTGATCGACCCAAAGTATATGGAGCCGGAAAACCTGCGCCTGCGAACCCATCGCTCCATGGACATCATGCGCCGTTGGGTAGCGAACAAAGATGTGGAGGCGCTATTCCACGAAGCCCAGTCCAGACATTCGCCCTATGGCTGGGTGCTCCCCATCGAGCAGGTGGCACAAAACCCCCAGCTCGCCGCACGCCAGTGGTATCAGGCCTATAACATTGCGGGCAGTGAAATCACCTCGTCGGGTGCGCCCTATCATTTCAGCGAGACACCCTGGCAGCTAAACCCCTACCAACCAGAGCCTGAGCCCGTGCAAGCCGTTGCAGCAAGGGTAAATTGGCAGCAGCGGCCAAGCGATGAGGAACGCCCGGAGGCTTCCCAGGACAAGCCCCTGAGCGGCATCAAGGTGCTCGACTTTACCCACGTGCTGGCGGGACCCTTCGCCACTCGCATGCTGGCGGACATGGGTGCCGACGTCATCAAGATCAACAGCAGTGAGCGAGCGGTTACCACGCAAGACCCCCATCACCCCTACTATTTAATGTGGAATCGCAACAAGCGGGCCCTAGCCCTGAAAATGTCTGACGACGCTGCCAAGGCCCTGGCAAGACGCTTGGCCGATCAAGCCGATATCGTTATCGACAACTTTTCCGTTGGCGTTCTCGATCGATGGGGTATTGGCTATGACGAAGTCAGCAAAACCAACCCAGGCGTGACTTATGTGCAGATGTCGGGGATGGGCGATGGTGGGCCATGGTCAAAATATGTGACCTATGCCCCGACGATCCACGCACTTTGCGGCATTACCGCCACCACCGGCGTACCCGGACGCGAGGATATTGGCATCGGCTTTTCGTATAACGACCACCAGGCCGGACTGCATGGGGCGGTAGCAGTCTTAGCCGCACTTCAGGCAAGGCGCACGACTGGCAGGGGCCAGCGGGTCGACATTTCCCAGTTTGAGGTCGGCATCAACTTTATTGGTCCTTCCCTGCTGGATTTAGCGGCAAACGGCACAAAGGCCCGAGCCGTGGGAAATGACCTACCCTATGACGCGCTGGCACCGCATGGAGTCTATCGCTGCGCGGATCTACCGAAGGACACCGGCGCAGATGACGAAACGGCAGCCCAGGTCAGCGAGCGCTGGATCGCCATTGCCTGCATGAACGACTCGCAGTGGCTGGCGCTGAAGACCCTGATGGGCGACCCAGAATGGGCCCAGGCAGCCGATTTCGCTGACCCCCTATCGCGCTATAACAATCGCAGCGCCCTCGATGCGCATCTATCTGCGTGGACGCGCAACGCGCGAGCCGATGAACTGATGCAGACCTGTCAGCAAGCCGGGGTGCCTGCTGGGGTTGTTCAAGACGGCGCAGATCTTGTCGAGCACGATCCACAGCTACGTCGACGCGGATTTCTGCAGCCACTGGATGATGTGCACCCTACCCTTGGGCCAACGTGGATCGACAAGCTCGCCATTCAATTTGAGGCGACACCCTGCGATGACTATCGGCGCACCCGGGCCGTGGGCGAGGACAGTGAGACGATTTTGCAGGATTGGCTAGATATGGGTGACGCTGAGCTTGCCAAGCTGATGCAAGCAGGCGTACTCAGTTAGATCAGTCTTGGGGGCTGAACCACTGCTGCAGTATCCACCGTGCACAGCGCACCTGTTCCCGAAGCGGCTCAACCTTCAGCGCTTGGGCGTCCAGCGGCCCAGCGCTGAGGGTACCCACGCGCTGCTCCCGACGTAACGCATCGATACCTGCTGCAAGCTTATTTTTAGCGCGCTTACTCGTCAGCTCAATAACCCCCACTCGAGCCGCAGACGATAGCGCTTCGTAGAGCATCGAGGCACTGTCCGAACTAACCCAGACTTGTCCTGCGCGCGCGAGTGTTTGTGTCAGCCACTGTGGATCGTTGTCCAAATAGTGGACGGTCTCGGCGTTGTCTGTACCGTGCAATGCGCGATCTAACGCAGAGATCAGGTTCTTAGAGCTACGGGGCGAATCGGATATCTGCCAGTGCACGCGGGGATTTTGCGCCACAATGGCAGCGACGGAAGCGCAGACCTCCTCATCTGACCAATGAAAGTGATCATTTTCACCACCAAGTAAAATCAGTCCGCATTCAGCCGATGGCGCACCAGGAATGGAAGGTCCAAGCGCCCCAAGCGTGCGCAGCACCTTGCGTTCAGACCAGAGTCGGTCGTGTTGCGGCACCAGGGCCAGGTCGTAACAAAATCGGGGTAAGGTCGAGCGCATTAGGCATACGGTGCGACTGCCAAGATGCCAGCGTACCCGCGCCATGGGCAAGTGAGTGCGTCGTCCCGCGCCGATCAGCAGGTCTGGTGCTGCGCCCGGATCCTGCCACAGCTGTGAGGGGTCCCTCGTGAACTCCGCCACAGGGATGTCGCGGCACTCGATACTCGAGCCCGCTCCAGCCGTCTCGGGCAAACTCTCACGCAAACCCTGTACCAGACCGGCGGATTGTTTTTCGTGCCCGGCCCGACCGTCAGTAAAGCGCCAAACGCGCAATGTTAGTGGCATGTGATCGCCTCTAGAGAGAACGCAAAATAAAGGCCAATGATAATCCTTTGAACTCGATTTTAGGGCACGATTACGGGGCCAGACAGCGTGAGAGCCACAATATCTGCGCTGGTGTAATCAGCCGCCGAGGGATCGATCTTGATGGGTAATAACGAGAGCTACTTATGATTCAACTCCTCTGGAGGGGTGAATACCTGATATTCGTCCTGCTGATACTCGCCCTCGTGCTATCACTAACCATCCATGAGCTTGGGCATGCCATGGTCGCCAAGTGGTTTGGTGACGATACTGCGCAGCGCGCGGGTCGGATTACCCTCAACCCCATTGCGCATATCGACCCCATAGGTCTGTTGATGGTCATCATCGTTGGGTTTGGCTTTGCCAAACCGGTACCGACAAACCCCGCCAATTTCAGTAGCCCCCGGGCCGATCTTTGGGTTGCTGCAGCGGGGCCCGCAATGAACTTACTGCTGGCAGTTGGTTGCTGGAATCTCTACATCCTGGCGTGGCATGCCGGGTGGACCACACCGCCGGTGGAGATCTTTTTCACCCTGCTTGCGCAGATCAACCTGCTGCCGCAGAGAGCCGCTCGGATGTATCGCTACTACAACGCACGCTTTGGGGCCATGGTGCTGTTGGCCCTGGTGGTCGGGAGCTTGTTGGGTCTGCCGCTGATCAGTTGGCTAGCGCAGCTGTCAAGGACGATGCTTGACGTGATTACGCTGGTATAACCGCCAACCCTGGTCGATTGATACGGCGAATAGGGCTCATGCCGGTGGGTCCTCACCGTTCCAGCGGGACCCAACTCTCTCTGCACCTGCCTATCTACCTCTCCATCCAATAAGCTAGCGATCTACCTGCCGACTAACCGATCTGGTTTGCGCCTTTAGGTCTTGCCGCTCGGCGGTTATGCCAGCGCCTGCTCGAGGTCTGCGATGATGTCATCAATATGCTCGATACCAACCGACAATCGAATGGCCTCCGGGGCCACACCCACTGCCGCCTGCTCGTCTTCGCTAAGCTGGCGGTGGGTGGTCGATGCGGGATGACAGGCTAGGGATTTGGCATCGCCAATGTTAACCAGGCGCTTAAAAAGATTGAGCGCGTCGTAGAACTTCACGCCAGCCTCGAAGCCGCCTTTTACGCCAAAGGTCATGATGCCCGAGGCCGCGCCGTCCATATATTTCTGCGCCAGCGCGTGGTGCGGATGATCTTCCAATCCCGCATAGCTAACCCACTCCACCTTGTCGTGAGCCTGCAG
>CACMHG010000057.1 GCA_902613475.1 K189A clade bacterium | reverse complement strand
CCAAATTGGTAGCCGGAGTCCTGATAGACGAACGTAATATTGTCGAGGTTAAGATCGTCGATGAAACGCTCTAAGTTCTCGACGTGGGTCTGCAAGGTATATACCCGGTCCTGTGGTGTCTCGGATTTTCCGAAACCCATGTGATCAGGAACAATCACACGATACCGCTCAGACAATCTCGGTATGAAGTTGCGATGTTATGTTTATAAGGTGTTTTCTGCATTTGTCGACTCCTACTTGTTGCGCCAAACTATTCGCTTGCCACCTAGCGCATCCATAGCAAATGAAATGAAGCGCTCCTTGAACGCTAGAGCCCTGCTATTGAAGGCGAAACAGGGGCCAATCAAAGCAACTTGACGCTAATCGGAGCCTGTTTCTGCCTGTGAAAAAAGTAATCTTCGACACAGATATCGGCATCGATGATGCCATGGCCTTGCTATTCCTCCATCACGCCCCTGACGTAGATCTGATTGCTATCACCACCGGCTTCGGCAATGCCAGCGTCAGCAACACCACGCGCAATGCCCTTTATATGAAAGAACTGTTCAATATGAGCGCCGCTGTCTATGCCGGCGCGGCAACGCCCGTCGGGAGTGCTCTGGGAGAAGGCTATGCGGATTTCGTCCATGGTAAAAACGGCCTTGGCGACATTCCCATAACCACTCCGATGTGTGAGGCGGAAGCAATGCCTGCAGCCGAGGCTATCGTGGAACTTGTGAGAGCGAACCCCCACGCACTTTCCGTTGTTGCTGTTGGCCGCATGACCAATCTAGCGATGGCCCTAGCCCTTGACCCGGAGCTGCCGTCGCTGGTTAAAGAGCTGATCGTCATGGGCGGCGTATTTGGCTACAACGGTCATCGCGGCAATGTCTCACCAGTCGCAGAAGCGAATATCGCTGGCGATCCTCTAGCTGCAGACAGAGTGTTTTCCAGCGGTATACCCACCACCATCGTCGGCTTAGACGTTACCGCCGAAACCGTCATGAACGAGGCCTACATTGATCAACTGCGCCAAACCGCTGGTGCGAGCGGTGAGTTTATTTACCAGATAAGCCGGTTCTACTTCGGTTTCTATGAAAAGATCATTGGCAAAGCAGAATGCCCAATCCACGACGCCAGTGCAGTGGCCTACTTGCTGCGCCCTGACCTTTACAATACCGAGGCCGCCGTCGTGCGCGTCGCAACCGAAGGCATCGCCATGGGGCAGACCATCCACGACAGTACCCGGCGCGTCTTTGCAACTGACGACTGGCGGGACCTGCCTACCTGCAACGTTTGTGTCGGTGTTGATGCACCTGCCGTATTGGCGTTTTACCTGTCAACGTTATCGGAGCTGTGAACCCAAACGCATCGCTGTTTTACAAACAGCGATGTGCGCGAGGCGACTTTTGTCCTAACGATTTAACAACGCCAAGCGCTCAGCCAAAAACTCACCGGCAGTGTACTGCGCCGACAATCGCACATCCAAACGTGGTGTCAAAAAGTACGGTATGCTCAGACGAGAAACGTTGTCATGGTTTTTTTCTGGATTCACGACTTGATGGGGGGTCGAGGGAAAAAAGCCTCCTGTCGCTTCCTGCAACATATCGCCACTGTTGATGATCAAATCACCAACATTGCCAACAACCTCATGCCAATGACCGGCCTTATCACGGACCTGCAATCCCGGCTGCTCCGACACAGGCAAAATGGTCAACAGGTTTACGTCCTCGTGGGCCGCAGCCCTCATGGCGCCAAGTTCCTCATCACCGTTTAACGCTGGGTAGTGCAGAATTCGCAGAAGACTGGCGTCGATACTCAATATTTTGTCCAAAGGCTCCGATAAGCCTCGAGTCGCTGCCTTTGGCGCATATTGTTGCGACCAAGCCAGCAAGGTCTGCCCGACCTGGAAGGTCAGATTCAAATACTCCATGCTTGCCAGTTGCAGTGAAGGCGGCACCTGCTGCCCCGGAATCAGATGATAAAATTCCTTTATGTCCTTCACTGAATGACCCACCGCCGTCTCCGACACGGCAGCAGGAATAAAGCCGCCCCGGTTGTCAGGTTCGACGGGTTCGTCGATAACGAAGTCATGCTTATCGTCGCCTAAGAAAAACTGTTTCCACTGCGCATATAGCGTTTGCAACAACGTCTCCGGCACCGGGTGTTGCTTGATAAGGGCAAAGCCCGTCTGCCGAAGCGAATCCACAAACATCTGACCCGCCCGTGGATGAGTGAAATCAATGGTTTGCATCTTCATGACGCTAACCCCGAGCCTGCATCAGGGCCTGCTGCGGCGGCAGCGCCTTTTAGCGAAGTGCGAGAAGCCTGTGAAGCAGCATATCCACGGCTCGTTAGAAGCAAGACAATCACCAGCGCCAGGTAGCAGGCGAGACCGAATTGCAAAAACAAAGTAGCTACTCGAGCGCTCGAATATCTGGCTCGTCACCCAGGGGCTAACAGCCGTGGCTAACGTTGCCCCATGCAATAAGCCAGATTTTAGTCGTGGCATCGGCACCCTGACCATGAATGTTGAGAAGTAGATGATGATCACCAGCAACCGCAGATTCGCAACACCCCAAATAAATGCAATGATAATCAAGCCGTCGACATCTCCATAAAGCCACAGGGGTACAGAACACAGCGTGGAGGTTAGACTACCGATGATGACCAGTCGCTGAATACCCATTTTCAAAACCCACCACGCAACAAACAGTGGTAATGCGTAGTAGCTTTATTCATTGCTTCAATCAGAACTCCTAGATCTCCAGCCTTACAGACAAAGAGTCGTGCACGGGAAGAACAACAGTTTTCTGTTTGATCATCTCAAGCATGATCATTTCTACTATCTGGCTATCCAACGCCTGAATTTCTAATCCTTTGTTTGCGTAAAGATAGTGCGCAATGGGTTCGTAATGAGCCTCTATCGCCTTAAGAGTGGCTAGCCAATCACCGTACTTTTGGGGTGCCTCTAAGCCCGTAGCTTCCACCGCTCCTAACGCAGCGTGACGGCTTGTGGTGTTAAACATGATTTTCATTGCCACCTTGATGGCATCCCTTGTTTCCTTCACCGCATCAAAGCTCTTCAACCCAACGACCTTGGTCCGTTGATAAGGATCTAGGAAGTCCTCACGCTTAAAGTCCTCCCTAATATAAAGGAATGCAGCGTGAAGTGAAGTCGACCTCATTTTTACTGCTTGGCGCAGGTGCCGACGTCATAGTTGAGGAAAGGCTGCTGACTGAAGCCTGAGCGCGCCAACATATAAGGGAAAGTCCCGTTTTCTTCGAACCCGCTTAACCTGAACGCAAAAGGCATGCTGCCATAGGTAAGGCCTTCAACCGAAACAACGTTCAGGCCGGTCACGTGATCCAAACGGCTGAACTTTTTCGTGACGAACCCGAGGTCGCCAAAAAATGGATGTTCGACCACCTCAATACTCTGTGAATCTACGTTGACGAGAAACTGGCTCCGCTCATTAGGCTCAAACACTACGTCGTTTTTTCTCCACCCCGTTGATTCGACTGATTCCGTGTACAAGCGTTCGTGTACAGCTTCTCTTTCGCAATAAAACTCAAGCGCCGCATTACCCCAACTCAGCGGGGCGAGTGCAATCAAGATGACTAGGGTTAAGTGGTGCATGCCATAAACATGCACCAAGGCACTAGATAACACCACCCAAGCTTTTCGGTTTCTGCAGTTTTTTGGGCTTAAGAGACCGGATGGCATCCTGAAAAGGCAGGAAAGTATCCGTAGGCAGGAGTTTTGGACCTTTAGACCCTTTTCAGGGTGATACCTTTACCCCCCTAGAAGGCGCGCAATCTGACGCCACTATCCGCCGGGTCTTTTAAAGTCATTTGTCCAAGCTGTCGTGGCGGAGGTGTCCGAAAGAACGAGTTCGGCATTTTTCGCTATCAGCGTCACCTTAGAAAGCCACCATGGCTCCTGAGGATCAACATCACCGAGTTTTATCCGTTCCGAGTAAAACCGATTCTGTATTTCTTGACAGATACGGAGTGTATTTTTTTATGCATTCGCTTTCGTCGTTACTCATTGTCTGATTCCGTAGACTTTTGTCCCAACGCATCGGCACGTTCGGCTTACTCTAGAGACTTTTCTTGAATGCCCTAATTTTATTGAGCTTTGAAGCAAGTCCTCGCCGTATCCTAGATCGTCTCTGAATCGGTAATCGCAAGAAAGAGCGCATTGAGCAAAAACTTTAGTGATCCTGTGGTTATTAGTTGGGGCAATTCGCAACCAGCCGCCAGGGTTAAATGCTACCTCGTAATCCTCGGACTTCAGGATCACTGCGTTCTCAGTGACATCGAAATAATTTTCACATCGGGCTAACGCTCGTCTTTCGCACGTTTGGGCAGACGCATAAGGACACTTATCTAGTTCTTTGTTTTCACACTCTGACCAGGTCATGTATGGCGCGGACCACAACGAGAGGGGGAAACCTGCAAGCAAGCAAAGAGCTGCTAGCTTACCAGCAGAATCACTCATTTAGACTAGCGAAATAAGTTGAAGGCATCGGTATATTCAACAGGGCTTGAACATCATTTAGTTCATTCGCAAGTGAGCTTTCCCAATCCTGTCCAGGCAACCATGCAGCGCTCTTGCCAATCCGGTAACCCTGAAGGAGCGCCTTTAACGCATTGAATCGGTAATTTGCGAATAGCTTAAAGCAGCCTACAAAAGCAATGAAGCCAACTCCTCTGTTCTTGTTCTGAGCGTAGGTAAATGCACGTAGACACGCCACTCCTAGCTCGTCTCTTCCATAACCAGTGACCACGTGCCAAAGGTCATGCATATCCCTTTGCCTTGCAGCGAATAGTTTGAGTTCCGGATCTGTAATTTAAGCCTGTAAGGATCGTTCATTTGTCTTTTCAAGTCCATCCGCCGAAAGGTTTTCCTCCTGCACGAATTTTTGATACTCCCGCCCTAAGCTACCGGCGGGTAGCTTGGCCATTATCAGTTTTTCGGTTTGATAGACCGCACGGCACCCTGAAAAGGTTGAAAAGCCCCCTAGGATCGCGCACTGATCACTTGCCCACCAGCAACCCAGCCTTCCTTGCTTCCCGCATCACCCGCTTAATCTCACATTGGTAGTAGCTTTCTTTAGCCCGCTTCTCCCGCCAACTCTTGTAGCGCCCATGCTTAGTGTTGGCGGCCGAGATGGCGGCTCGGCCTGCGGACGTCTTGGGGCCTGTACTGAGACCACCGTGTAACCGACACCTGCGTTTACCCTCCACGGGGAACTTCGCACAAGGCACGCCAGACCGTGTCTTAGCGCCGCATCTGATGGGTGTTTGGGTAGGATCATTCATTGGGTCATGTTCTTTTCAAAATTTGGCGGTCTGCGGGAGGGGGTTAGGCTGATTAGCCCGGCCGCAACATCAACGTTTGGCGTCACACCACAACCCACACCAACCCCAGCAGCAAACATCTTAGGTTTATCATCAAACTCACAGGCCTTTTTTTTCCGCGTACAAAAACGCCAATTTGATCCGTACCCAAGCTCGAGCCCACAAGCCTAATCTTGATTTGGCGGCCTCAATCAAAATTATCGTCTCTATGGCCCTACGCTTCTCATGCCTGTCCAATCGTGCAGCAGGGTCAGACACGTGAATTTGCCCAGCTAAGCGATGTAAGTTTAGCTTCTCTATGGTCTGGTTATGGTGTTGCTCTAGCTCTTGTTCAGACATGTTGCCGAGTGACAATAGGATTTCTCGTTGAAGGTTTGTCAGGAAATGACGATCCGGCATTGCCGCCGTCTGTTTGTTTTCCCTACCTTTATTGCTCACGGGTACTTCTAACCACTTACGCTAGTCATGTAGAAATTTTTGTTATCGCTAAGCGCGAATTGATATAAGTTGGCATCGCCTTCAACCCCCCAACTCAGCGGGGTGAGGGCAAGCAGGACCACTAGGGTGAGGTGTTTCATGCCGCAAACATGCACCAAGGCGTTCTTTAACGCCAGCGCAATTGTTGAGTTTGAGAGACCGAGCGGCACCCTGAAAAGGTTGGAAAGGCCACGAAGATCGCGCATTCGTTACTTGCCCACCAGCAACCCCGCCAGCTGCGCTTCCCTCATGACCCGCTTGATCTCACCTCGGTAATACCGCTCTTTCGTCCACTTCTCAAAGCAGTTTTAGGTTTAATGACGCGGCTGTGCGTCACGATCCCGTGAGCAAAAAAGCTG
>CACMHG010000056.1 GCA_902613475.1 K189A clade bacterium | reverse complement strand
GATGACGCCTACACGCTTATTCGTGAAATCAACGCCCTCATGGGGCCAGTTCCCGGTGTGGTAAACCGGCACAGTAGCGTCGCTGAGTCCCTCAATGTTGGGATAGTTGGGCTTTGACAAGCAACCTGTTGCCATTACGATGAAGCGAGTCTTGATCTCCTCGCCTTGATCGGTTTCAACCTGCCAGCGATCTTCCTCGCTGAGGTAGTGGGATGCGACGACTCGCGAGTTAAATGTCATGCCGTCGCGCAATCCAAAGCGATCCACCACGTGCTCGGCGTAGGTCAGAATTTCACCTTGGGTAGCGTACTTCTCACTCCAGTCCCATTCCTGCTGCAGATCTTCGGAGAACTGATAGGAGTACTGCATGCTGGGAATGTCGCAGCGCGCGCCGGGATAGCGATTCCAGTACCACGTACCGCCGACGCCTGAGCCTGCCTCGATTACCCTTGCCTCGAGACCTTGTTGACGAAGTTTATAGAGCATGTAGATACCGGCGAAGCCAGCACCAACGATGACCGCGTCGATTGTTTTGTCGTCTTTGCCTGTCGTTGGCATGATTTTCCCTCCTGAATTTCAGCGATGTCCGCCTTAGCTAGGTAACGACTATGAAAAACTGTCGACACAATTGCAACGCAGTCCAACCCCTAGATTCTTGGGATATACTCTTGTGCCTGTCACACCCGCGAACGCCCAAACGGGAGCCAAAGCGTTGGGGGAGAGAAAAGCCGAGCTAGAGAAGGCAATGGATAGAGGGAGAGAGAGTTGCAGGAAATAAAGTCGAATCAGACGCTGCAAGGCCAGGCTGAAATAACACCGAGAAGGCGATGTATGCATCCGCTCTCGGACGATACCTGGGAGACAATTGCCCAGCGCGAGATGCCAGATACGCCCGCGGAAGAGGCAGTAGCCCAGCTGCAGAGCTGGAATTTGCACGTGTTTGCAAGACGCGTGGTCGATGACAGCACCGGTCAGATGGGTAACCCCATATTGCCCAGCGACCTGCTGTTCTTGGAACCGCCCTTGGGCACCCAATCCTAGTGGCAGCGGTTATTTCAAAGGTACGAATCGCCGCAGCGCATGAGGGGATTGCAGAGCTCATCGTGTCCCTGGAGTTTTCCAATGGCGGTCACTCCGACGTGCCCTTAGATCAAGGCGCTGGTACGCGTCTTTTGCGCAGCTGCGGAGTGGACGAAATCGATGAACTTATCGGACAGAGCTGGGTGCACGTGCGTGACGCCATCTCTGGTGCCTATAACGAAACGAATTAAGAGGCGTTGAACATCATGGCCCTGTGAATTAGGGGCCGGCGTTGAACACAATCAGGAACTGGGAGGAAACATGCTCGACTTGGTAATCAGAAATGGCAAGGTAGTAGACGGTAGCGGGCTGCCCGCCTTTAACGCCGATGTGGGCGTTAAAAATGGCGTCATCGTTAAGGTTGGCCCCATTACCGAAGAGGCGGTCGAGACCATCGACGCCGAGGGCCAGGTGGTTGCCCCTGGCTTTATTGATCCCCATACCCACTTCGACGCGCAGCTGCTCTGGGACGGAGCGGCGAAGCCCGCCATCGAACATGGCGTGACAACCATCGTCCCGGGCAATTGCTCGTTATCCCTTGCCCCACTCAAGGCCGAGCACCGCATGAAGTTGGTGGGCATGTTCAACCAAATCGAAGAAATGCCGCATAAAGCCTTTGCCGAGGGCGTGGAGTGGAATTGGGAAACGTTTGAAGAATTTGTGCAGCGAATTGGCCGCGGACTGAACATCAATGTTGCGCCGTTAGTCGGTCACAGCGTATTGCGTCTCTGGGTCATGGGCGATGATTCGATGAAGCGAATCGCGTCGCCCAGTGAGACCCAATCAATGTGCGACTTGCTGTCCGAATGTCTTGAGGCCGGCGCCATTGGATTGTCGACAAGCTTTATTGACATGGATGAGCGGCTGCAGCCTGTGCCAAGTCGATACGCTGACCCGCAAGAACTCGATGCGCTGTGCGCGGTTCTTGCCCAGCACAACAAAATCTTGCAGGTTGTGCACGAGTTTTACGATACGGATCTCACGCTCGCGCGGGTTGATCAGTTGGCTGATATCAGCCTGAAGCACGGTATCAATACCACCTTGTCGCCGCTATTTGTCGACCGCAACAATGCTGCCGGCGCGCAAAAAATTGTTGAGCGGGTTGCCGAGCAAACTGCGCGTGGCGCGCGAGTCTGGCCTCAGGTGCAAACACGCCCCATAGACATTTCCTTTAATTTCTCTGTGCCGAGTTTGCTGTTTGTGCGACTGCCCAAATGGTACGCCCTCATGCGCTTCAATGAGCCTGATCAAATCATGGCGAACCTAAAGGATCAAAACACGCGTAATACCCTGATCGCTGAAGCCCAAAGCATGATGCCCCTGTGGAACAACCTGGTGTTGCGGCAGGTGGTCAGCGAGGCTAATCAAGAGCTGGTAGGTAAGACACTCAAAGAAATTGCCGCACTGCGTCAGTCAGATGCGCTCAACGTTATGATCGATCTATCCCTCGAAGAGTCCTTAGAGGCACATTTTCTAAGCGCTGATATGGGTCATAACGATGACGCCCTCGTCGCTCCACTGTTGAAGCATCCCAACGTGATGATTGGGGCGAGTGACGGTGGGGCACATATTTTGTCCTTTGCGACCTACGGAGACACCGGCTACCTCCTTGGTCACTTTGTGCGTGATACTGCCCACCTTGACCTCGAAGCGGCGGTGAAAAAGATCACCGCCGACCCGGCGAATCTTTGGGGCATGGGTAACCGCGGCATGCTGCGAGAGGGTTTTATTGCGGACATTACAGTCTTCGATGAATCTGTTGTCGACCGAGGTGCTGAATATTTTGTGCAAGATGTGCCCGGTGATGGGTACCGCTATGTTCGAGATGCTCACGGTATTCACTCCGTCGTGATAGGGGGAGCGCTGGCTTACGATAAGGCTAACGGCTACTACGAGGCCCACCGCGGGCAAGTTATTGGCTAGGATTTGGTGAAAGCATAGCCTGGGCGTTCAGATTCGATTGGCGGACGGCGTATCAAGTTCCGAGAGTTTATTCACTCGGATCATTGACTGGATTTCACTCACATAGTCCTGCCCGCGCTCAGAGTAGCGCAGCAGGTGTTTGGCCATATCGTGGCCTGTAATGGGCGCACCAGCTGAGCGCAGTTCGGCACGAGAGGCTCGCAGCTCGGCATAGGCTAGGTGACTATTAATATTGCGCATGTATGAAGCCACGGCTGCGCGTACATCTGAAAAACGTGCCACCTCATGACTGCGACCGTCACCGCGACGTGAAGGCACGATGCCGCAGCCAGCCTTATAGCACCACTGACCGAATAAATTATTGCCCTCGACGGCGAAACGCGACGTACCCCAGGCGGACTCCATGGCTGCTTGAGACAGAGCCAGTGAAACCGGCACGATATCTGTCCGCAGCAACAACTCCTGAATTTGCTTATCCATGGGCAGGGCGGCATCGACCTCGTAGTACTCCGCCAGATTCCGGATCAGTCGCTTGTCGGCGAACCCCAGCTCAGAACTTGGAGTCCCGGTCATGGCTTGGAGCCGCCTGCGCTCTTCGAGCAGTTTTTGATTGTTGGCTCTCACCATGGGTTGCAGGTACTCGAAAAATGCTCGTTTCTTTTGCCGCACATCGCTGTATTGCGCAAAGTCCGGCAGTGGATTGACATCAATACCCAGCGCACGCTGCAACTGCGCCGTGGCAGGAATATCACGCGCAAGAGGACTCAGCGCGAGTGCGGCAAGCGCTGTTACCACGATGGCGAGGAATCCCCATGGGGCCTTCATCGGTAGTTTGCTGCCTTACTCAGGGAGTGCTGGGTTGTCATTAACTCGACCTCAGTCGATGGGTGCGACAAATGGGTTGCAAAGAAAGAGAGGATGTTTTGATTCAGGCGCAGGCGCAACTCTTCGCTGGAGAGCGTGCCCGCAAACCCGATACGACGAGCGAAGTTTGACAGGTGAGGTGCATCGGCAAAATCCATGTGTTTTGTGCCCGCCCATATTTCTCGAGTTGCGAACCCGCTGCTATTTGCGATGAAGCGATCAAGCTTTTCGTAATTCAGCGGCTCGTCCCAGCGTTCTTGACCGAGGTAAAGTACGGGCTTGCGAATGCCTTCGCCAATCGTCTCCTCTGGCACTGGTACCATCCAGCCGTCGAGGGCGATGCCTGCGAGAATGCGCGGATCCTGTGATAACGCCATAAGGCTCGTGGCGCCGCCAAAGGAGTGCCCAAAAACACCAATGCGAGTAAGGTCCAGGCGCTGCCAAAGTGCGTGAGCCGGTGTTGCAGCGTCTGCTTCTGGATCAGATTTGCGTGCGCTGATCACATCAAGGATGAAGCGAACGTCCTGTGTGCGGGCACTCAGCTGGGGTCCACGGACGGCCCAAAATTCGGCCTCGCTGAATATTTCACTGCCGCTTGAGCGGTAATCTGCGGTAGTGCCATCGTCGAAGATCGTCAGATACGCATCAAAGGCATGATCTGCGGCAATGACGACGTAACCATGACTGGCGAGTTCTTCTGCCTGAATTGTGTTCTGGCTTTTCATGCCTCCTAGTCCATGGGAGAAGACAACGATGGGAAGCGTGTCGGTATTTGGGTGAACCGCTTGACCGTACAGGCTGTGGGTTCTTACCTCTTGAATGTGTTCGACCAAGAATTCTGGCAGACCCATGGCTTGCGCGAAGGCACCCATTCTCTTTTCGGGTTGATCGAGATAGGGGTGAGGGGTTGTTTCAGCCGTTGAGGGAACTGCCGCCGGATACCAATATTGAACGACGATACGTCGGACATCCGTAGGGTTATCAGTAAAGACTTCAGGGCGCGAGTTATCCTCCCAGGTCTCAATGCCGGTACCAACGGTATAGGGTCCGCTGGGCGCAGGTAGGTCGTTGAAGGGCAGTGTTGTTCGAACAATAGTCGAGCAACCGAAGCTGCTCAGCAGCATAAGAATCAGAAGGGTAACCCGCATGAAGCATCCACCGTGCTAACGATAATCCTAGGTTGACTCTTCGCGCGTGTGCTTGTTGTGAAAGACGACGCGCTCTTCAAATCGAAATGGCTGACGCTGCCTGGTGGCGTTGTCAGCATTGACGATGCGCGCCTCTACTCATCACAGGCTGATTTAATCAGGCTCTAGGGAGACTGTGTATACCGGTAATAGCCCTCAACAGGGATCATTAGATGGGCGTAGGGAGACCCTGCAAACATCAGGTAGGGCGCGCCACTGCGAAAGTCCGTCGTATGGCCTGCGATGGTCTGTGGATCCTTTGGCATCAACATCAAATGTGGTCCCGACTCGATCCAGTGTCCCTCTGTGGAATCGGCCTTATGCATGACCATGGGCGTTGTGTTGTCCTCACCAACATCGCCATGCAGCATCCACATAAAGCCGTCATGAGCCAACTCAGGAATGCGCTCTGCCAGATAGGCTTGCATCCACTTCATGGATTCGGCGTCCGCACACACCGGCATCGCTTGATGAGGGTCTTGCCAACCTGCTTCAGGCATGGGGCGGGCGTTGCCGGGCATACAGGTCCAGCCATTGGTGCCTGGACGCAGAACATCGTTGTTTTGATCAAGAACCGTCGCGCTATTACCGATAAAAGATGGCGCGGCAGTTGAATAGGCCCAGATTTGCCATTCCTTTGATTGATGGGGTAGGTCGGGTTCAGCGGCCGCTGCGAGCAAGGGTGCCAACCACAGCATGCCGACAGATAGGGATCGTAAAATGCGCATAATTCCTCCAACTTTTGGGCTTACCAACCATGACGATCCGAGCATAGCAAGGCACTATTTGCGAGCAAGGATTATCCTCTTTTGGTTTATGTTCTTTACGCCTGGAAGCGTCCTCGTGGCATAGTCATGAGCGCAATCGAATTTGCAGGACACGCCTTGAGGATCTTGGGCCCGATATTGAGATATCGCTTCAAACACACTTTGGAAAAGGATGACGCATGAATCACCTTGCTGACTTCGATCGGCTCAGCGCGGTCGGTGCATGGATAAATACGCTGCCGGTGTACATGTTCAGCGGTGAGCTGACTGCGGCTTTGCTGCTGCTGGCCTACGAAGAGGACGATTTGGGTCTGGTTGACCATGCCGTTCGCATAGTTCTCAACTATCAGGCCTCCCTGGAAGCCCCGATGCACCACGAGGGGTTTATCGCGATGGTGAAGCAAGTAATGGGCCGAAATCCGCCTGAGGTCTTGGTGCGATTCCTCGCTCGTGAGGCGACACATTAGGGTCCATGCGGCTTCTAGTTAAC
>CACMHG010000055.1 GCA_902613475.1 K189A clade bacterium | reverse complement strand
GCCCTTTGCGCTCGGAGATCGTCGTTTTTCACGCCCCCAAAACCGGAACCCTTACCGTGAAACGCATTATCGGTCTTCCTGGCGACAAGGTAAGCTGGCGCACCGGCGAACTCCTCGTCAACGGTGAAGCAGCGCGCTACAGCCTGCTACCTGATACCGAACGCGACGCGATTTTGACCCGGCAGTTTCCCCACACCCAGTCATTGCACGAGCAAATCTCCGGCCAAGAACGAGAGATCTTGCGATACAAAATTCCGCCAAAAAAGAGCCATGGCAGTTTCGACCCAGTGGTTGTGCCTAACGAATACTATCTCGTGCTTGGCGACAATCGCGACAACAGTGCCGACTACCGAGCATTTGGTTTTGTTCACGCCGATCACCTGGTCGGTCGGGCAAAGGGGGTTCTATTTTCGTTGGACCCTGAAGCCTTCTACGCACCGCGATGGCAGCGCTTTGGGTCTGCGTTTTGATAGCACTGAGCTAGAGGCAGGAGAGCGGACCCTCAGCACCACAGTCAATCGCGGAGCATGCCTAACCTCGGCGATTAAAGACGTGTCGCAGCAGACGGATAAACACCGCCCCAAGCACCCCGGCTGCGGTCAACCCCAGAACGAATCCAGCGCTGGCCAGCATCAGTTCAATGGTCTCTTGCCTTTCGACACCATACTGATCTCCCAGCCAGATAATGCCGGCCACCATGGCGACCGTGCCGAGCAATATCGTACGAAGCATGCGAGGCGTACTTTTGCGTTGAGCGCTTACCCTCTCGCTAGCCCGAGTCTGCTGTGCTGACTTCGACCTTGTCGTGGACGAATCCGTTTCGTTCATGGCTGTCAAACCTCTGAGTGGGAAAGCTAGGGCTATACGGGCCCTTCCAGGGCACACTGCAGTGCACTATCGTCGCCCATTGTCACGCAATCTTAGGATGCTGTCGCCCACGGAACCTTTGCATCGATGTACCTGCGCTACGTTTGATCCACCATTTCAGCTACCATCCGCGGCCCCCAGCTCGACGACGATGCCTCCGTGCCAGAGAACCCGAAGAACTCCTCCGCCAATCAAGCTGCTGTGCTAAGCCCAGTGGAGTTTCGCTATGCGCGCATTATCCTGCTGATTGCCCTGGTATCCGTCGGATTCGGGTTTACCGTGCTGTTTGCCATATTGGGGCCGTTAGGGCGCGAGGTCGGTATGAGCGAGCTGCAGATCAGCTCGATTATTGCAGCTTCATCACTGGTGGTTTTTCTTGCCAGCCCCCGTTGGGGCCGACTAAGCGACCGCTGGGGTCGCAAGCGCGTGATGGTTACCGGACTGTTCGGCTACGCCTGCGGCAATTTCCTGTTCGCTTCGGTTTTCCATCTGACCCTTGTAGGAGCACTGATACCCATAACCGGCTACCTGTTGCTGATGTTAACGCGGGTTATGCACGCCAGCGTTATGTCTGCGATCATGCCCGCCAGCAGCGCCTACATGGCAGACATTACAACGGTCGCCACGCGCACCAAGGGCATGGGTGCGGTGGGAGCTGCCAACAACTTCGGCAGCATTCTTGGCCCAGCGCTCGGTGGCTTGTTGGCAGGCATTACTCTGTTGACCCCACTTTGGGTCGCTTCAGCAGTAGCCATCACGACAGCACTTTTTGTCATTTTTTTACTGCCGGACATTCCCAAGGTCGCGCCGAGCGGAGGCCCGTCGCGGGGGCCATCAGGCAACAAGCTCAGCTATTTTGATCCCAGAATTCTGCCCTACATTATTGTCGGCGCCCTGATGTTCATGGGCATGGCTTTGGTACAGCAAACCTTGGCCTTTCGTTTTCAAGATATCCTGGGGCTTTCCGCGGTGGAGACTGCCCAGACTTTTGGTCTTGCCATGGGATGTTCGGCAGCGGCATCACTTATGAGTCAAATCGGTCTGATGCAGCGTATTAACTTGACGCCATTTCAGTGGCTTCGCGTCGCCTTACCCATACTCGCCGTGGCATTTGCTTGCCTGGCCCTTGCCGATACCAAGGCACTGATGATCACCGCAATGGTGCTTCAGGGGGCTGGTATGGGCCTAGCGGGGCCAGCCTTTATGGCGGGAGCATCCCTTGCCGTTGAACCTCATGAGCAAGGTGCCGTCGCCGGAATCGCCGGGTCATGCGGGCCGCTGGGCTTTACTCTAGGTCCACTATTGGGTGGATTTTTCTACCAACTGTCGCCGGATTTACCCTATTGGTTCACGTTTGCGATCTACCTACCGCTGTTAGCATTCGTTATGAGCCAGCGCCGCGGTGAAAAGCGACGCGACCAAGGTGCAGCCGCACAGCAACGATCTAGCGCTAACGAGCCTGAAGCATAGAAGGAGCGGACATATGCAGCAGTTGAGCAAAGTCCTACCCTACTGCCCAGAGGTTTGCGATGAGTAAGGCGATTTGGCAGGCACCCAGCGCCGAGCTATATGGTGATATTCGCCTTGAGAAAGGTGTGTCCATTTGGCCAAAGGTTGTGATGCGAGCAGAGTCCGACCATATCGAGATTGGCGCGTACACCAATATTCAGGACTTCACGATGATCCACATCGCCAATGTGCCTACCAAGATAGGCGCGTACTGCTCGATTACTCATCATTGCACCATTCACGGCGCCACAATTGGGGACAATTGCCTGATTGGCATCAATGCCACCATCATGGATCGAGCGGTAATTGGCGACAATTGCATCATCGCCGGACATACCATTGTCACCGAGGACACCGTAATACCGCCTAACTCCATCGTCGCCGGAGCGCCGGGCAGGGTGAAGGCCACCCGCAACAACCTTATCGCTAATCGTTTAAATGCGTTGGCCTACTACGACAATGGCGAGGCCTATGCTCAGGGTAATTATCGGGTGTGGGCAGACCCGGAGCAGCAGGAAAAAATGGCGGCACGCAAAGCCGAACTTGAACTGGAATTTGGAGACCGCTATGGCGCTTGAGAACACGAAACCGGATACATTTTCGGCATTCAGCGAAGCCCGCTGCTTAGCCCAAGGCTCCCTGTCAGACGCGGCCCTTGCCGCTAGGAGCTATCTGGATCAACACCCGGCACGACGCGCGCTGATCTTGCAAGACAGCACCAGTCGACCCGTCGACCTAGACCTGAGTGGCGATGAAGACCTATTGGTGCGTAAAGCCGAACACTTTATGGTCACACCCGCCGAGATAGGTTCAGCAACCAGCCGAGCGATCACCCTGCTGCCCCGACATTGGGAGAGGCTATCGACCCAGCGTAGTAGTCCGTCGGCAGTGCTGCGCAAACTGATTGATCAAGCCAGACACGACCCACAGCAGCAGATTGTCGACCTGATTCGGCACCACCAAAACCTAGCCTATCGATTTTGTTAGGCACTGTGCGGCGATCTGCCGAACTACGAGGATGCCATGCGTGCACTCTTTGCGAGGGACGAAACAGGTTTTGAAGATCGCACCAGTGATTGGCCGCGAGACCTAGCCCATCGGGCTCAGGCCCTGTCGAAGCCTATTTGGCAGGCCGTTAGCCCGTAGCAAAGCTTAGGTCACTTGGTCCAAGTTGTGGCGTTTGGGATCACAGTCCCAGCACGAGTTTCGCCATAATATTGCGCTGCACCTCGTTACTGCCGCCGGCAATGGAGCTGGCGCGCAAATTGAAATACCGAGAAAACGCGACCAGACCCTCGTCGGGTCCGACGGTGGCGACATTGCTGCCGACGGTTCGAGCTTCCGGCTGGTGCACGGCTGCATACTGGCCCATGGCCTCTACGGTTAGCTCGGTAATACGCTGAGTAATCTCAGCAGACAGCGCCTTGATGACCGAGGACTCTGGGCCAGGGCTGTCGCCCTTTGACAGGGCCGCCATCAAACGAAATTCGGTGTATTGGATGGCTTCAAGCTGCACTTCGGTCTCGTCCAATTTACGCATAAAATCCGCGTCTTCGGACAAGGCTCCATCGGCCTGAGGTATCAGGCGCGTTAAGTTACGCAGGCGCTGCAGGCTCACCTTACGCGCGGCGTTACCACCGGTTGAACCGCCCCGCTCAAACTCAAGCAAATACTTGGCGACCTGCCAGCCTTTATTTTCTTGTCCGACAACATTCGCCTTGGGTACTCGTGCATCATCGAAAAACACCTGATTGACCTCGTGGGTACCTGAGGCAAACAGGATGGGTTCAACGCGAATACCGGGGGTATTCATATCCAGCAGTAAAAACGTAATGCCTTCCTGGGGTTTACCGGAATCGTCTGTGCGCACCAGGATGAACATCTTGTTGGCATAGTGGGCATGGGAGGTCCAAATTTTGCTGCCGTTTAGGCGATAGTGATCACCGTCTGAGGTCGCCTTTAGCTTGAGGCTCGCTAAATCAGAACCAGATCCGGGCTCGGAATAGCCCTGACACCAATAATCTTCGCCAGACAGGATGCGGGGTAGATATTCGCGCTGCTGTTCTGGGCTTCCGCAGCCAATCAGCATTGGTCCGCACATCCCCAAACCCATGGGCGCAGTATCCGGTGCACCTGCGCTCGATTTTTCGATGGACCAAATATATCGCTGCATAAGATCCCAGCCCGTGCCGCCATGCTCCTTAGGCCAAGCTGGAGCCACCCAGCCCTGCTTGTGCAGCAGGCGATGCCAGACGATATTGTGTTCGTAATCCAAAAAGATACCAGGGCAAAACCGCTGCGCATCACGCAAGTCATCGGTTAGGTTTTCGTCCAAAAACCGTTTCACCTCATCGCGAAAAGTCTCGTACTCGCTACCAAAACTGATATTCACATCCCTCCCCTTAGCCACCCTCAATGCGCGGCATAAAAAATACTTCGCTTCCAGACGCCAGCGCCTCAGCAAAGGCGTCCTGATAGATTTGACCATCGATCGCAACCGCAGAGCGTTCGATCAATCCAGCCATTTGAGGCCACTGCTCGCAAAGCGCTAGGGTCAGTTCACGATAATTGCCGACCGCAAGCTCGACCTCGCGCATCCCTCCCGTGAGTTCTGCCATTGAACTGGACAGTACGACCCTAACCATGACCTGTGATCCTTTCTCCCATAAAAAACCCCGCCGGACAGCAGGGTTTTAGCCGCGGATTATCCGCTTTAAGTTAGCCGGCCTGCCTTAGTCCTCAATCGCCTCCAGCAGCCGCGGAGGCGACATAGGCAGATCGGTAATGCGCATATCAAGTGATCGGGACACTGCGTTAGCACATACACCTAGCGGCGCAACAATGGGCGTCTCACCGACACCGCGCACGCCGAAGGGGTGACTGGGGTTTGGTACTTCGACGATTTCTGTATCGATCATCGGCAGATCCGACGCCACTGGAATGCGGTAGTCGAGGAACCCCGCGTTCTCAAGCACGCCCTTATCATCGAAGATGTACTCTTCGTTCAGTGCCCAGCCAATGCCTTGTGCTGCGCCGCCCTGCATCTGGCCTTCAACGTAGGCCGGGTGAATGGCTTTGCCGGCGTCTTGAATGGCGGTATAGCCCAGCACGTCTACCTTGCCGGTTTCGCGGTCTACGCGCAGATCACCAAAGTTTACGGAGAATGCCGCGCCGGCACCCTGAGCATTTAGCGATGCGCGAGCGGTGATTGGGCCACCGGTTTTGCCCGCCTTACGCGCCAGTTCTGCCAAGCTCAATGGCTTCACATCAGCATTCACACCGGGGCCAGGAATGGCTTGACCGTCTTCCCATTCCACCTGGTCTTCATCGAGCCCCCAGGTCATGGCAGCGCGACGTTTGCAGTCTGCGATCACAGCCTCACAGGCCTGGGTGACAGCCATACCCGTGGCGAATGTGGTGCGGCTGCCGCCGGTTACGTTACAGAACCCAGTACTTTCAGTATCACCGACCTGTGCCCGCACATCGTCATAGTCAATGCCCAAGGTTTCGGCTGCCATCAGGCACATAGATGCGCGGGAGCCGCCGATATCCGGACTGCCCTCAATGATCATCACCGAACCGTTTTCGTTGATGTTCACCTCAGCACTAGACTGCATGCCGACGTTGAACCAAAAACCCACGGCAACGCCGCGGCCGGCGCCTTCGGGCACTGGCTTGGTGTAATTCGGGTGTTTTTTCGCCGCTTGCAAACAGGCCTTGAAGCCGATCGGCGGAAACTTTGGCCCGTAGGGAGACTGTGTACCTTCATCGGCAGCATTCACCATGCGTAAATCGATTGGGTCAATGTCGAGTAGTTGGGCGGCTTCATCAAGCGCACACTCGAAGGCGTGCATGGCTTGGGGCGCACCCGGGGCTCGATAGGCCGCAACCTTGGGCTTGTTGACCAAGACGTCAAAGGTCTCAACCAAGAAGTTCTCAATTTCATAGGGCGCATAGATCGACATGGCACCGGGCATGTAGGGGGCACCGGCAAAGGCGCCGGCTTCAAAGGCAATCCAGGATTGTGCCGCCGTAAT
>CACMHG010000054.1 GCA_902613475.1 K189A clade bacterium | reverse complement strand
TGTGACTGAGTTCAGGCGAAGCAATTAAACACGGGTCCCTAGCCACCCACACCCAAAAATATATGACTCTTGCGCGAACTCGCACCCCACTGAAAGCGTATACGTGTCAGGTTCCGCTTATATATGACATTCGCCTCACACGATGTTGGGGCCAGGATTTACGGGCGAATCCTAAAGCGATAATGTTTTTACTATGAAATTTGTAAGCGCCCTAATTTTCCTATTGAACTTACTAGCCCTGCCCACAGCTGCAGGCGAAACTGCCCATGCCAAGAACGAGAGGGATCGGGCCTACTCTGATGTCTCGGAGCTCTTTGAATCTTTAGCTCGCAAATCGGAACAGGGTCAGTTCGAGGAAGCGGCTCAACTCGGCGTCCAAGCGCGCGAATTCGTGTTATCGAACACACGAGAAGATTCGATTGAACGCGCCCAGTATTTTCTGGCAGTCGCACAGCTTTTGAGTGTAAGTAACTACCGCCGCCGGGAGGCGTTACTTGATTTCAGTGAGCAGGCGTTAACTCTTTATTCCCGAATCAATGAAGTGCAGGTCGATACTCTTTTGAAGGCACATTCTTTACACATTAGTGCGCTTATTGAGTGGTCGCGATGGAGTGCGGACTCTATGTCGCTAGATCGGTTGGAGAGGGCGATACGTGTTGCTGAAAAAAAAGCAAAAGATCACGTTTCTAGGGCATCGGGTGACCTGTTTGTCACTATGAGCAGAGCTGCTAACTCGAAGAGAAAAACGAAAAAATTGCTTAAGGCTGCTGTCGATATTTATAGCTTAGCATTGGGGCAAAACTCCGGCCTCACCTTATGGACAAGGGCTCAAGCGGCTCGCCAAGAATCCGAAAAAAAGAACGCTAGGGTGCTGCTAGAAATTCTGCCGCTTTTCAAAGAGGACAACGAAAGCCTTCAATTCAAAGCTGCGGCGCAACAGCAATTGTCTGTGCTTTTTTTGAAACAAGGGAATGACAATCAATCCTTAGAACAAAACATTGCCGCTTACGAGACGCTCAAAGAATTAGGCATTCAGCGCGAGTTCAATGCAATGGACTACACGCCCGTAATTAAAGAAAACCCAAAGTACCCCACAGCAGCAGCTCGGAACGGTGTTTCCGGTTATGTGATTCTTGAGTACGCGGTAACTAAGACTGGAGCAGTCGAAGACATATCTGTGATCGACTCAAAACCAACTGGGATTTTTGATGAAGCAGCTATCGAGGCTGCTCAAAAATATCGCTACATGCCACGGATAGTCGATGGAAAACCGATTGACGTGCCAGGTGTAAAGACACGAATTACTTTCGAAATCTGAGGAAAAACGGCCTACGCCCCTCCCGCAGACATCCAAATTACAAAAAGGACATGAGCCTATGAATGATCCTACCCAAACACCCATTAGATGCGGCGCCAAGACACGGTCTGGCGTGCCTTGTGCGAAGTTCCCCGTGGAGCGTAAACGCAGGTGTCGGTTACACGGTGGTCTCAGTACAGGCCCCAAGACGTCCGCAGGCCGAGCCGCCATCTCGGCCGCCAACACTAAGCATGGGCGCTACAAGAACTGGCGCGAGAAGCAGGCGAAAGAGCGGTATTACCGAGGTGAGATCAAGCGCGTGATGCAGGAGGCCGAGCTGGCGGGATTGCTGGTGAGCAAATGATCAAGGCCCGATCCTCGTCGCCTTTCCAACCTTTTCAGGGTGCCTCCCGGTCTCTAAAACGCAAAAACTGCAAAACTGCAAAACTGGAAAACTAGGTTAGGTCAAGTGCATGATGAAGGGAGCGAGGAAGGCGGCGATTCTTATTTGATACTTTGGTCGACGCGACAATAAATCGTTATCCGATAAGAAAAAAAGAAAAGGAGATCGCGTGTGGAAAGTTTCGAAGGAAAAATAGCTGTAGTTACCGGTGGCGGTACCGGCATGGGGCGCGAACTGGTTTGCCAACTAATTTCTGAGGGTGCTCACGTTGCAACTTGCGATGTGATTGAAGAAAACCTGTTGGAAACTAAGGAGCTTGCTGAAAAAAAAGGCAATGGTCGTCTTACAACGCACTTGTGCGACGTCTCAGATGAGAATCAGCAAATCAGGTTTCGAGCGGAGGTCGCGGCACAACATGAAACTGACCATATAGATTTGCTGTTTAACAACGCAGGTATAGGCGCAGGTGGAAGCATAGTGGCCGAGGACCGGACCGAGTGGCAAAGAACGTTCAACGTTTGTTGGTATGGCGTTTACTATGGCTGTACGACGTTTCTCCCCATGCTCCAAGCAAGCACGGAATCTCGGATTATAAACACAAGTTCAGTGAACGGGTTCTGGGCCTTTATAGGTCCGCACATGCCGCACGCGGCATATTGCGCGGCGAAATTTGCTGTCAAAGGGTTTACTGAGGCATTGATAACAGACCTTCGTATAAACGCTCCAAACGTTTCGTGTTCCGTGGTTATGCCCGGTCATATTGGCACCCCTATCGTAGAAAATTCGCGCAAGCTGGTGCGCGAAAATCATGCAGAAGATCCGACTGATACGGAGGTTCAACTTGCGCGAGAGCTCTATCTGAGGAGGGGGCTACCGTTAGATAACGTACCGGATGGGCACATCAGACAGATGATGCAACAGGAATCAGATGATTTTCGGGATAAAGCGCTTACAAGTGCTAAGGATGCCGCCTCCATTATTTTAAAGGGAGTGAAGGAAAAACGTTGGAGAATTCTGGTTGGCGAAGATGCCGAATTCTTGGATCAGTCGGTAAGAGCGGACCCAGAGTCAGCCTATGAACTCGAATTCTACGAGCGTGTAGCTAATCGAGAGGTGGCTCTGAATTTTGGCGATGGAAATTGAGTTGTTTAGTCACAACCCAAGCGGCTCAAATTTCTGGGGTTAATCTAGGTCAGACAAGATACCCCCTATAGGCCGGTCTGTCCGTTCAATCACTCCCCAAACTCAGCAAGCCTCTGTCATAAAGCCCCGGTTGGCAGTGTCATCCAGTTTTTCAGTTTTTCAGTTTTCAGCCCCCATCCAGGGTGAGTGGCTTCAATGTTTTGCGGTTGTGTGGGCCCTCTTTTGACCCATCCCAAAACACCTGCGACAGCAGTTCCCTTATCGACGTATAGGCACGCGCGTGTATAACGCCGATAACAGGAGAGGTGTCGCAGCCGTCGCAGATACAGGACTTCCGCAGAAGATGTCACCCTGAAAATGGTCTAAAGGTCCAGACCACAGGCAAACAGATCCTTTTCAACCTTTTCAGGGTTAGGTTTTACGCTTACCAGTATTTTTCTAAGCTCTTAAACAGGTGGGGTAAAAGCTCCGAGAGGGACATACAAGAATGGGGAGAGGGGGATGAAGGCCTGCCAGAACAGCGCTAAAGTCACATTCTGTCAAATGTGAAGGATAGAGCCAAATGAGTAGCTGGAAGAATGAATATAGAAGCTTTTATTATGAAAACGCGCCGGAGCCCGACGATATTGTCATAAACAAAGGGAGCTCGGCACTGCTGGTGATAGATATACAAAATACATATTTAGAACCTGACGATAATCCAAACGAAGCAGCAAGGTGGGTTCCGTTCTACACCAGGATGAACAATATAGTTATACCTAAAACTGTTGAGATGGTTCAGTGGGCGAGAGTTAATGAGATAGAGGTGATTTTTGCCAGAATTGCATGCCTGAAAGAAGACGGAAGAGATCGATCCCTCAGCCAAAAAAAACCAGGATTCAATTACCTGTTGATGCCCAAAAACAGCGAAGAAAGCCAGATAGTAAACGAGTTATCACCACAAAGAGACGAAATTTGTGTCATAAAAACTACCGATAGCGCATTAACTGGAACGAACCTGAGACTAGTCCTACACAACATGGGAATAAAAACTGTAATAGTCGCGGGAATTTTTACGGACCAATGTGTTAGCTCCACAGTGAGGTCATTAGCAGACGAAAGTTTCGATGTTTTAGTCGTTGAAGACTGTTGCGCGGCGGCGACAGATGAGATCCATCATCAGGAATTAAAAATAATTAATATGATTTATTGCCATGTACTCCAGGGTGACGACGTAAAACAACTACTCGAACTCAGTTGAGGAGAGAATTGAAAACATAAGAGGTCCTTTTTGTTTTTAGAATTACCGTTACCGAGGACCAAAAACCTTGCACCTCATATCGACCTGTACAGCTTCTTACGGGCGTTCTCAAATAATTGGTAAAAGTCAGCGCGTCTTAAAGCCTACCGAGGTGTGATCAAGCGCCTGATGGAGCAAGCGAGGGCGGCAGGATTGGAATTAACTCCCAAAAAAACAAGCCGCGAGTTATTAACGCGGTTCGCATCGATTTACTCCCCCAGGTGTGCCCCCAAAGACTAACGGACCATCATTCCTGCGCGCATCGGGCAATTACTGCAATGGACAATAAACGGGCAAAGATCGCTGCGCGGTGATCAAGAAAATTTAGATCTCGGGTATAACCCCGGGATTCCTGTGAAATTTGGGTGGGTAACGCCAGTGAAGGCATCCACATCTTGTGTACCTCGTTTAGTTAATTGTTGCTTTAGAAATCCGCGTCAACGGCTTAGCGAACCGATTAAACCGAAGTAGTGCGATAGCGAAATGCGGATATGCAATCAGCTGCTTGTCAAATCTAAGGAACCGCGATGGTTAAACCCAAATTTTATCGTTCTGCATTCATCTTCATTTCAGATAGCTGGTGCAGCGTAATGGACGCAAGATTTAACCCGCTAAGGTTCGTTCGCGATCCGAGCTTGCAGGCGTATTTCATGCTCGTCTTATTTTTGATGTGGAGCGTTTACTTTGGGTTCCTCGCATCCAACTACATTGGTTGGGCGAACTACGACTTGGTTGCGAGCATCTTCCTGCACATCTGCGTCTTGTTGCCGATTATGATGACTAATGCGGTTTTCAAAGACGCCGAAAGAGATGGGGCTGCCTGGCTTCGAGCTTGGCGTGAACAACAAAGAGAATACCAATACTCGAAAACCCTCGACGCACGAAGAAACCAAAATATTTGTCGGTGGGATCTAGAGAACGAATGTTGAAAACGCGTTTTGCTGGCGCAAGACAATATCGCACCGGTTAGCGCGATATTCTTTTGGCGTTAAAAGAAATGTGCCAGCGCGTGCCTATCCGGTTGCTACAGGGAAAATAAGACCTATGAAAAAGACGATCGCACTTCTCATCGTTGTTTTCTGGCCTCAATACTCCTTAGCTGATTTGCTAGACGTCGACTTTAGGAAGTTGGCTAGTCAAGAGAGCGTAAATTTGGCAGAGCAGTACAAAGGCGTTGTGACTTTGGTTGTTAACACCGCAAGCCGATGCGGCTACACGCCACAATTTTCCGGGCTCGACGAACTCCACGACGAGTACCACGAGTCAGGGTTCGCTGTGTTGGGTTTTCCATCAAACGACTTCGCGGGTCAGGATCCAGGTCCAGAAATAGAGATCGCGAACGTGTGTTATGTCGATTATGGAGTTGACTTCCCCATGTTCGAGAAAACTCACGTGCGTGGTGACAATGCAAATCTGCTTTACCAAAACCTTATCCGCGATACCGGTATAAGCCCGGGATGGAACTTCCATAAGTACTTAATTGGGAAAGATGGCAAGGTTCTGGATCAGTTCCCCAGTCACGTCACCCCCGAATCCCCCGTGCTGCGACGAGCGATTCAGCGTGCATTAAACAATTGATTTCAAGTGCACGACCCAAAGCATTGACCACAGCAGCCCTTCGTGCAAAGAGCGATCGATACTAGTTTTTTTTTGAGAAAGCTCTTCATTAGACCCCATTGAGCGGCTTTCTTGCGCAATCTGCATTGAGTAACCACTGCAAGAACGCTAGCCTTGCTAAACGAAAATCTACCTTGGTCATTAGCTTGGAACCACTCGTAGCCGTCGCATCTATGTTCCGTTTGGTTAGAAACCCTTCACACACGCACGAGGTCTTTACAATCATCAGAGCATTGTCTGGCTCAGATTTGCAGGCTGGATTGACGCGTTTTAAGGGTACTGAGATCGGCGAGAAGGTCCTAGAAAGCCGATTGGAATTAAGAGACAGTCTGAAGAAGCAGCACCTACTGAACGCACTACCAAAGGGAAGCCTTGGAAACGAGTACTGCGCCTTTGTTCAGGAGCAGGACCTCTCGGCAGATGGGCTTGAAAAGGCGAATAAGCAGTCATCGCGGTCTGAAATTGCGGATCCCGACCTGAAACTGTTCGCGTCAAGGCAGCGCGACATGCATGACCTCTGGCATGTGGTTACTGGTTTTGGACGGGACGAGCTAGGGGAGGCATGTCTTCTTGCATTTACCTATGCCCAGAATAAAAACAGAGGCGTTGGCTTCATTGCCTTTGTCGGCTGCTTCAAGCTGTTCACGAAGTATCGTCTCAATGCGGCAAGGTCAATACTACAGGCTTACCGCATTGGTAAAGGCGCTGCTTGGTTGCCTGAGCAAGATTGGGAGGGCTTGCTTGCAGACGAGCTTAACGATGTGCGAAATCAGCTGAGTATAACGACGCCCTCAAGATATCTCGCCACCATAAATGCATGATGAGCGGTGGGTATTTAGCAGTTTATTTTTCGCATTTTCTTCCCTCTAGCTGTGGTCCGCCCTAATGAAACTCGAACAGCGTGCGACGCCACAAACGCCTAAGGAATCTGGTGATAAGTAACGAAGAAAGCGAATTTGCGAGAAACACACTTCGCATCTGTCAGGAAATACAAAACCGGTTCTACTCGGAACGGATAAAACTCGGTGATGTTGATCCTGATGAGCCGTGATGGTTCTCTAAGGTGGCACTGATCGCGAAAAATGCCGAACTCGTTCTTTCAGACGCCTCCGCCGAGACAGCGTGGACCAGCGACTTCAACCCCCTTACAGTTAACGGCGAAGAGTGGCGCGCATTCGAATCGAGGGCAAAAGATGCCACCCTGAAAAGGGTCTAAAGGTCCAGAGCACCCGCCTGCAGATACTTTTAAACCTTTTCAGGGTGCCATTCGGTCT
>CACMHG010000053.1 GCA_902613475.1 K189A clade bacterium | reverse complement strand
GCGATGGCCAGCGTAGCTTGCCTTGACACTAGAGGGCTTCCGCCATTTCACGCAGGGCAAATTTCTGCACCTTGCCCGTCGACGTTTTTGGCAGCTCGGTGAAGACCACATTTTTGGGCACCTTGAATCTTGCCAAGTGGTCTCGGCAATACCCAATGACCTCGTCACCACTGACGCTCTCGCCTGCTTTGAGCGAGACGAACGCACAGGGCGTCTCGCCCCACTTTTGGTCGGTTTTCGCGACCACTGCAGCCTCCAGAATAGCTGGGTGTTTAAACAGCAGGTCCTCGATTTCAATGCTGGAGATGTTTTCACCGCCGGAAATAATAATGTCCTTGGAGCGATCCTTGATTTGTATGTAACCGTCTTCACCCCATACCGCCAGGTCGCCGGAGTGAAACCAGCCGCCTGCGAAGGATTCTTCCGTGGCCGTGGGGTTTTTTAGATACCCCTTCATCACATTGTTACCGCGCATCATTACTTCACCGATGGTGACTGAATCTTGTGGCACCGGCTCTAGAGTTTCCGGGTTTGCTACCATCAGTCCTTCGAGCATCTGTCCCCCGACCCCTTGTCGGGCTTTTAAACTGGATTGAGCACTGGCATCCAGGCTACCCCATAGATCGTCTCGCCATGCACAAAGCGTCACCGGGCCGTAGGTTTCAGTCAGACCGTAGACGTGGGTGACATCCACACCTTGCTCTTGCATGCCCTGAATGATCGCTGCCGGGGGTGCGGCCCCTGCAGTCATGGTCTTGATCGGCTTGGTCACCAACTGTTTTAGCGCGTCTGGGGCGTTGAGCAGCGTATTGAGCACTACCGGCGCCCCACAAAAGTGGGTTACCCCAAACCGACCAATGGCCTCGTAGACCGCATCGTCGCGCACCTGGCGCAAGCAGATCGATGTCCCGGCATTCACCGCCAAGGTCCACGGAAAGCACCAGCCGTTGCAGTGAAACATCGGCAGTGTCCACAGATACACGGGATGTTCCCCCATGTCCCAGGTCAGCGCATTGGAAACCGCATTCAAATAGGCACCACGATGGTGATAGACCACGCCCTTAGGATTTCCGGTAGTGCCAGAGGTGTAATTCAGCGCAATGGCATCCCACTCATCCGCGGGCAGATAGGCACTGGCGTCCAGGGCGTTCAGAGGCTCGCTGGCCACAGGACATTGATTGACCAAGGCTTCGTAGCTTTCTTCACCCAGCAAAAGGCCCTCATCGTAGGCGGCATCGTCTATATGAATGACCGCAGGTTGACGCGACATCAGCATCAACGCCTCTTCCGTCACCGGCCCGAACTCCTTATCGACGAGTAGCATCTTCGCTTCCGCATGCTCAAGGATGAAGGCAATGGTGGCTGCATCCAGTCGAATGTTGATGGCGTTGAGCACCGCGCCGGCCATGGGAATGGCGTAATGGGCTTCAAACATCTCCGGAATATTGGCGCTGATGATGGCCACGGTATCGCCCTTACCGATACCCCGGGCATTCAGTGCAGCGGCCACATTGACGCTGCGAGCAAAAACCTCACGCCAGCTGAGCGAGCGGTCCCCGTAACAGACGGCTGGTTTGTCGCCATAAACCATCGCGGCCCGACGCAGCATTGAAATCGGTGACAGGGGCACGAAGTTAGCCGCGTTGGCATCAAGGTCTTGTTCGTAAATATTCATCAGGGTTTGGGCTCCGTCCGATATCAAAGGTTTGGCAGCTGGATTCTTTGCGCATCAAGCAAGGCCAATGCCGCTTCACTCATGGTAATGGCCTTACGAGCCCTCAGGTCCATTCTCAGGGCCACTGCCTGTGCGGTAACGCAGCAATGGCCTGTACGCAGATTGAACATGAGATGGGCAAATGACTGCACACGGGCCCCAACTTCAACAATGCCTGAGACTACTTGAAAGGCGTCTCCCGCCATAAGCAATTCGTCGTAGGTGCGGCGAAATTCTACTACCGCGCCGCCCTCCTCCTCGCTGGCTTGGCTTTCGGGGAACACGGCGCCCCACAAGTGCGGCATAGAATCCGATATACGGCCCATACAGTGATGGGGCATTAATAGACCTTGCGCACTGCATTCGTTTGACTCAATCACACCTGCACCGATAACCCGAAAACCCAGCCCAAGGGCATCGTCAAGAGATAGGCTGTGCAGATTCAAATTGCGTTGAATACCTCTTGGCCAAGCGTGGCCAATATCCTCAGGACTCATATGATCCGCAATCCTGTGCAGCTGCGCTGCGATGCTTTGATCGGCGAAGGTACATAGCATGGAGCAGGCGACCACACCGCTGACCTCATTGCGCAGCTCGACCAGCACCTGAAAATCCTGATCCGCTAAAGCCGAAAAATACCCACCCAAGGGTGCGGCAATACGCGACTCGGCCTGAAATCGAATGTGCTGCCGGGCTATCTTTGCTGGCAGATTCGATATTTCTTGGCTGTCGATAACGCCGTTTAGCAATAAACCTAACTGCAGGGTTTGATAGAGTTTTTGCTCGCAAAACCGAACGTTGAGATGATCATTTTCGTCACATTCCCAGCGGTTAACGCTGCCTCGATAGGTCAGCTGCATAAATTATCCTTGGTAACAGTCAGCAGGCGGTCACGCCGTATCTAAAGTTTACAGCCGCGCCGCTAAAGACCGGTGACCAGAATGATAAAGACTGCGGGAACCACAACAAAGCGCATAAGACGAAACCACACCGTAAACCATTCCGGGCTGGTGAAATTCAGCTCGCTTGCGCTGATATTCCGGTCGAGGCGCCATGCTGCGAAGGTTGCGATGAGCAGCCCGCCCACCGGCAGCAATACCTGATTTGGCAGATACTCTATCCAGTAATCTAGGGACTGGCCCGCCAGACGCACCGGGCTCCAAGTACTAAAGGTCAAAGCGCTGATCACCGTAAACGGAAAAAGGGTGCCAAACATAGCAAGGGTCGCCCTTCGTCTCGAAAGCTGCCAGCGTTCGGCTACGTATCCAGTCACCGGCTCAGACAACCCAACGATGGATGTGATCGCGGCAACGCAGAGCAATAAAAAGAACACTGCACCAACGACGGCTCCGCCATCCATCCGAGCAAAAGCCACCGGCAGGGTTTGAAAAATCAGTCCGGTGCCCGCTCCCACATCAAGGCCGTTGTGAAACACCATGGGAAAGATGACAAGCCCAGCGAGCAACGCGACCACCGTATCTGCAGCGACAATAATCACTGCGGACTGAGCGATGGAAATCGTTTTGGGCAGGTAGGCTCCAAACATCATCATGCCAGCCATGGCGACACCTATGGAAAAAAAGGCCTGAGCCAGCGCAGCCAGAAACGTTGATCCGTCTACCTTGGAAAAATCCGGCGTGAACAAGTAGTCGAGGGCCTGAGGCATACCACCGGTAAAAACATTGAAGACCATCAGCAACACTAGCAGAGCAAAAAGCATGGGCATTAAAACCTTCACCGCTCGCTCAATGCCCTGCTGAACTCCCGCAGCAATAATGAGAGCGGCAGAGACCAGAGACACACCCCCCCAAAATACCAAGGCGAGAGGATCCGCCAACAAATTGTTAAACGCACATTGCGATTGGGTTGACGACGACGCCAACATGTTGCCGGTGAGCGCCAAAAAGAAATAGTAAAGCACCCATCCTGCGACCACGGCATAGGACATTAAAATGCTAAAGGCGGTCAGAATCGTTAGCTTTCCCACCCACGACCATTGTTCACTGCGCCCGGACTCTTGGGCAATGGCGGCTAGGGCAAAGGGTGGAGAGCGCTGGGCGCGACGGCCCAGCAAGAATTCAGCCATGAGAATGGGCACGCCGATACCAAAAGCACAGAGCAAGTAAATGAGAACAAAGGCAGAACCACCGTTCTCGCCCGTTACATAGGGAAAGCGCCAGATATTGCCTAGCCCAACGGCGAATCCCACCGAGGCGAGTATAAATCCGCTTCTGGACCCCCAGGCGCTTCCCCCGCTTGCCACCTAGCGGCCGTGAAACTCGGGTGCGCGTTTTTCCACAAAGGCCTTGGCGGCGTTTTTGTGATCTTCGGTGGTAAAGCACCGGGCCATGCCCGCGGCTTCACGATCCAGTGCCTGGCTCAGAGTGCCGGTATAGGAGGCATTCAAGTTACCCTTCATATAGCCCAGCGCAACAGTTGGCATGGCGGCAAGCTGCGCCGCAGCTTCTCCCACCATGGCATCGTAACCGTCCGCATCCGCCACTTGATTGACCAGGCCAAACTCAAAGGCTTGTTGGCCAGTGATCACCGGCGCGGTAAAGAGCAGCTCTCGAGCTTTCGCTTGGCCCACCAGATAGGGCAGAAAGTACGACACGCCATAATCGCCCGATAGTCCAACCTTGGCGAAGGCCGTGGTCAATTTAGCGCTATTCAGGGCTACGCGTAAGTCACAAGCCAAAGCCATTGATAGACCGGCACCAGCGGCAGCACCAGGGATTGCAGCCAACGTTGGTTTGGCAATCTCATGCAGCAATTTCGACACTTCGAATCCGCCTCGCAGCCCAGCAATGCGCTCCTCGACGCTCGGTGGTTGGCCGCCGCCGGATGCGCCAGAGGCGAACCCTTTGACATCGCCGCCGGCGCAGAAAGCACCCCCTGCGCCCGTCAAGACGATGCACCTCACTTGACTGTCTTGAGCTAAACGCGGCAATGCTTCAAGCAACGCCTGAATCATCTCGCCGGTCATGGCGTTGCGCGCATCCGGTCGATTCATGGTGAGTGTTGTTACACCGTTCTCATGTGTCTCAATCAGCTGTTCTTGATCACTCATATGGCCCTCTGTGGCGTGGTTTTTGTTTTTGTCATTGAAGTGGAAATGCTACCCCCGGCCTCTGTGTCATACCAGCGCCGAGCTGCTTGCCTCATGTGCTTTGATTTCCCGGCGCTGAACTCTCACGAAGCGTCGTCAGCCAGTAAACCGCGCCCCCAGAGGCAATGAGTATCAATGCCATCAGTCCTTCAAGTGGTCGTTCCATCACCAAGTAGACCAAGGTCCAGAAAATGATTACCGCGTAGACCACCATGGGTACGGGATACCAAGGCATTGTGAACGGACGGGACAAATTCGGCTCCCGCCAACGCAATATCAGCACGCCCACGACAGTAAGTAGTGAATTCAATGCCAAGAGAGCGCCAGAAAAAACAATAATCTGTTCAAAACTGGAAGTCACAATGAGCACCACCGTCAGTAAAATTTGCGCGACAACTGCCACAGCGGGGATGCCGCTTTTGGTGGTTTTGGACAGTATTGCAAAGGTTTTAAAGTCCTCTCCCATCACCTGCAGGGCACGTGGACCGGCCAATAACATCGCGCTCACGGTAGAGACCAGCAGTATGCCCAGCATGCCGCCCACCAGCGCTGCACCGGTAGGTCCGAAGGCGTAATCGGCGACGACATATCCAATTTCAACCTTACCCGCCATGGCCTCCATGGGTGCAACGGACAAAAACATCACGTGCAGCGCCAAATACAAAAACGTCACTGCCGCAGTGCCGATCATCAAAATGCGCGGCAGATTTCGCGTTGGATTTTCAACTTCTCCGCTGAGGTAGGTGGCTGCATTCCAACCTGTGTAGGCGTAATTCACGTAAATCAGCGCGACAGCAAAGCCCCCGGAACCGATAAGCGCCAAGTCGGATGTTTCGGGTAGCCAAGCGATCTGCTGCAGGCTTTCGACCTGCCACCAAGCAGCGACCATAAATGCGAGGATCAGTAGAATTTTCACGCCAGTAAAGGCCTGCTGGAAGACGCTGGAGCCATTTCTAGCACCCAGATGAACGGCTCCGACAGCCATCACCAACAATACGCTCGTCACCACCACGGACAGATCGGGGAAGACGGACTTCAGATAAGTCGCGGCGGTAATTGCTGCGGCTGCGGTTGGCGCGGAAAACCCGACGGTGACGGATACCCAACCAGAAACGAAACCCGCACCGGGGTGGTAGATACGACTCAGGAAGTTGTATTCACCCCCGGAGCGCGGCAGTGCCGCGCCAAGCTCGGCGTAACAAAGTGCACCGCAGAACGCGACGATGCCGCCAATCAACCACAGAAGTAGAATGATGCCGCCCTGCTGGATATCCAACAGCTGAAAACCCAGGCTGGTAAATACCCCGGTACCTACCATGTTAGCGATCACCAGGGTAATGGCAGTGCCCTGACTAAAAGACTGGTTTGCTTGGCTTGCTTTGCTCATAGGGTTGTCGCTGATGCCCGGGGTCAATGCTGCTCAGGTCAAGATTCCCAGCAGGTGATGCGTCATAATTGCATATCCTTAGTCCTTTGAGCGAAGACTATGTCTGCTACAGCCTCCAACCCACAATTCACCATGCGAAACGCTATAAGCACGGATCTTCCAAAAATCCTTGCGTTACTGCCTTTGCTCGCGGATTTCGATGTTCCCGAAAAACGGCAGGCAGACGATCTGTGGTCTGCAGACGCCAAACTTGCAGCAGATATTCTGTCGGACAAGGCGGCATCCGCCTTCATTGATGTTGCCGAGGATTCTAATGGCGATATTGCAGGAGTCATCATGGTCAGTCTGCGTGAGGAGTTGCTCAGTCACGCGCCAAGTGCGCACCTGGAAGCCATCGTGGTCTCGCCAAATGCTCGTGATCGGGGTCTCGGCAAGCTTCTTATGCAGCATTGTGAACAGCGCGTTCGCGCAATGGGTGCGCTCTCCCTAACCCTCCATGTGTTCGCCAATAACGAGCGTGCTAGGGCTCTGTATGCGTCAGAGACTTTTGACGAAGAATTGATCCGTGCCATTAAGTGGCTGGACTGAGAACAACACCAAAAACGATCCGGGACGGCTGCGTGATGAGATAGCCGTCACCGTTCCTAGTTTCCCTCGATGAGCTGCAGGCCCGATGCATGCTGTCGTATTTGTGCCGATAAGGCCTGCGCGCTGACGTCAGCCGGGACATCTTGGCCACCCTCATTTGAATACCCACCATACCTCCGCTACCCGCAGCTCTCTCGATCATCAATCCAAATCTGGCGAGTGATTGGGCACTAAATGGCGAGCTACTCGCTGCGGTAGTTACCTGGGCGTTTTTCGAAGAATGCCTCGATAGCTTCATGATGATCCGGCTCTGCATGACAAATGGCCTGATAACCAGCGGACTTATCGAGCAACTCATCGAGGGAAGCATTTTGGCTAGCCCGCATAAGCTGTTTGGTGAGCCGAACCGCATGAGGCGGATTGGC
>CACMHG010000052.1 GCA_902613475.1 K189A clade bacterium | reverse complement strand
CTTTAACTTTCTGCAGTTACTGCTGTCTTTGTTTCAGGGCCCAATGCTCGCGCTATTGCTGCTAGGCGCCCTCACGAAACGGGCCACCGCGACCGGCGGCATTATCACACTGGTCAGTGGGGTAACTCTCGCTGGAATATTGACTTTTGTGGTCGAGCTAAACTTGCTGTACGTCGCGTTTTTCTCGTTCTGCTATGCGGTACCCGCGCTGTGGATCATTAGCGGCTTCACCCAGCCACACAGTGACGAGCATCTAAAAACCCTCACCTACTCACCCTGGGGTGGACGCTAATGCTGAGAGCGAACCCGCATCTTGGAGGTCTTTGATATGGAACTACCCGTCATCTGGGCAAACTACATCTCTATCGCACTGTTTTTGGCGCTAGGTGTTGGGGTTTGGAGCATTCCCAAGTCTGCAGTCGTACCCAGGGAGTACGAGGGTCAATCTTGGCGTGATCTGCGGGTATGGGCCACCGGCCTGATCATCTTTCAAATTGTTCTATACGCCTACTTCACCTGACTCTACTTCACCTATGCGTATTGGAACTGAGCATGATTCACCAAGCCTGCGCTAGCTGACCATGGTATTTGCCCAACACGAGAACATCATCTTGATTGGCATGCCCGGCGCCGGCAAAAGTACGCTTGGGGTGCTGCTCGCCAAGGCCATTGGCTATGACTTTATCGATACTGACCTGCTCATTCAGCGCCTGGCAGGTATGACGCTGGTCGACTATCTTCACAATCACGGTTATCAGGCTCTGCGTCAACTGGAAGCAGAGGTGATTCAGGGGCTCAACTCTGCCAGCAGCGTAATCGCTACGGGTGGCAGCGCTGTGTACAGCGACGAGGCCATGTATCACCTTAAGGCCTCGGGATATGTCGTATATCTGCAGTGTGTCCTCGACGTGCTCGATGGACGCATCGCCAGCATGAGCGATCGAGGCATCGCTGCGCCAAGTGGACAAACTCTGGCCGACGTGCAGGCCGAGCGCATTCCACTGTACGAGCACTTTGCCGACCTTACGGTAGAGGTAAGCCATCAAGATTCGGAACAGGCCCTGGCCAGTATTCTCCAGCAGCTGCCGCTTTGATCGTCAGGCGTCTAAGCACGCTGTACACCTCAGTTCAAGCATCGCCTCGGTGTACAACAGCCTGCTGCAAATGGATAATCAATAGCTTTGCTCTGCAGCAATTGCAACTCATCCCGCCTCCACGGCGGACCCGGTTTCAATGCGGTTCGCAACGGCGAGAGCCAAGCATCAAATACACGCACCACTAAGAAGAAAGGATCGTCATGGGGGATACGGAGAAACTGGCGGAATCTGTCTCGTCGCTACAGGCAGCGTTCGAGGCGCACCGCTATATCTGCAGCGAAGAAATTGCTACGGCTGTTTTTTTAGCCTACCAGCTGCGCAAACCGATACTGATCGAAGGTCCCCCGGGGGTTGGTAAAACCGAGCTGGCGAAAACCGCCGCTGAAATGTTCGCCCTGCCATTAATCCGTTTGCAGTGCTATGAGGGTCTTGACGAATCCAAGGCCATCTATGAATGGAAGTATGGCAAGCAGTTGCTCTATACCCAGGTACTCAAAGAGGCCTTGGGCGAAGTGCTCGGCGATGCCAAGGGCTTTCGCGAGTCCGTCGAGCAGCTACACAAATTCGGCGACATCTTTTTCTCCGAGGAGTTCCTTGAGCCTCGGCCCTTAATGAAGGCCATCAAAGAGGAGGACGGCTGTATTTTGTTGATCGACGAGATCGATAAGGCCGACCATGAGTTTGAATCCCTGTTGCTGGAAATCCTCTCGGACTATCAGCTGTCGATCCCGGAAATTGGCACCATCAAGGCCGCCGCCGAGCCACCCTTGGTATTCCTAACATCGAACAATACTCGGGAAATTTCCGATGCGCTCAAGCGACGGTGCCTGCACCTTTACATACCGTTTCCCGATGTCGATATCGAGCAGCGCATTGTTGCGGCGCGCGTTCCGGAAATACCGCCTGCACTGCAGCAGCAGCTTGTCGCCTTTATCCATGAACTGCGCACACTGGACCTGAAAAAGATGCCGGCAATTTCCGAGACCATCGACTGGGCGAGAACCCTGCTCCTTCTGCATGCCGATGCGCTGGATGCCACAATGGTTCGAGACACGTTGAACGTGATTTTAAAATTCCAGGAAGACATCGATAACGTTAAGGGCGAGGTCGCTGCCATCACTGCCAAGGTAGCTAAGTAGGCGGCGTCATGGGGGTTGAGCGCACCATTAGTAATTTCATTCGCGCCCTGCGCAACGCGGAGGTGCGAGTCTCAACCGCTGAAACCTTGGACGCGATGAGTGTGGTCGACCTGGTTGGGTATGAGGACAAAGCGCATCTCAAACGCTCACTGTCCCTCGCACTGCCAAAAACCGCCGACGAAAAAAACACCTTCGACGCCTGTTTTGACCAGTTCTTTCAATTTCAAGACGTGCGCGGTGAAACCGCCAGCGATAGCAGTAGCGAAAGCGAGCAAGAAGGTGAGGAAAGCGGTGAAGGGGGAGACGGCGAAGGCGGCGGTGCCGGCGGCGATCCACAGACCCAAAACCGCGGCAAGAAAAAATCTAAATCTAAGACTAAGCAGAACAACCTCTATGAAGAGGAAGAAGAAGCTGACCTAGGCCCCGGCGAGATTACCGATGCACATTCGCCATTGGGCAAACTCCTCATGGCTGACTCACGTGTGGAACTGGCGCAGTCCATGGCGGAGGCCGGTGAGGCGATCAACGTGCGCGAAATTCAAATCTTCACGCAAAAGGGCCTGTATGCCCGGCGCATCATGGACCATATGGGCCTGCCAGATCTGAATCGGGAAATCAGCGATTTACGCACGGACTCACGAGTTCCGGCTCGACGCCTCGGGCAGCAACTCAAGCAGCGTCGAGACTTTTTGCGCGAGCAAGTACGCGACTACGTCGAGCAGCAATTCATGCTCAATGCCGATGTCTCGGGAAAGCGTCTGCGTGAAGAAATGCTCCGATCCGTAAAACTCTCCAATGTTGAACACCGTAACTTTCGCCTGATTCAGGAAATGGTTTACAAGATGGCGAAAAAGCTGAGCACCCTGCACAGCCGCCGTCGCAAAGTCTTTAAGCGCGGCCAGCTCAACGTACCGAAAACCCTGCGCAACAATATGTCCTATGACGGGGCCATCTTTGATCTGTACTGGAAGTCAGTAAAAGTAGATCGCCCCAAGGTCTTCGCCATCTGCGACGTATCGGGGTCCGTGGCGAACTACGCTCGCTTCATGCTGATGTTCCTGTACAGCATGGACGAGGTCATGCCCAAGGTGCGCAGCTTTGCCTTCTCGTCAGATTTGGCAGAAGTCACCGAGCTGTTCAACCGCAATAAAATTGAAGACGCCATCGCCAAGGTGCTGCATGACTACAGCGGCGGTTCTACCGACTATGGTCAGGCCCTACTGGACTTCAAAAAACTGTGCCTAGATGACGTGGACAACCGCACCACCATCATCATCTTGGGTGACGCTCGTAACAATCACGGCGAAGCCTATGCCGAGGTGCTGAGAGAACTCTATGACCGCTCAAAGCGCGTCATTTGGCTCAACCCCGAAGCCAAGCTCGCCTGGAATACGGGCGATTCAGAGATGCGCAAATACGGCGCCTACTCCCACCAAGTCGAAGAATGTAACTCCCTCATGCACCTCGAGCGTGTGGTGAGCAACCTGCTGCGTCAGACCAACTAGGCACGCCACGAGCAGCATCAGTCAGGCCACTTTTGGTGGAGCTGTCGTGCAAGAGCATCCTTGTCTGCTCATCGACCCAAGGATACAAACCCTATGTCACCGTACTTTCTAGCCTGATTGGTTAGAAATGCTCGAGGCTTTGCGGCAGACTCTGATCATCAAACTTTAGTGAATATTCATCATTAACAGTCGCTCCCCGAATCGCCAGCTTGCGACGTTTTTCGCCCTCGCCTTTGCCGCAGTAGCGGCGCTGATGCTGGTCCTTCACTACGCCAGTAGCAGCCTGACCGGAGCGGTCACCGACGTTTCGGCGGTAGATGTTGAGCGTAATAGCATCTCCATCCTCATACGCGAAGAGCCACCACAGCTCGACAGCAGTCGTGCCACCGATGCGATTTCCGGCATGGTGCTTGGCCATGTGATGGAGGGCCTGGTGCGCATGGGCATGGATGGTCGCCTTGAAGGCGCCGTGGCTAAGGACTGGGAAGTGACACCAACCACGGCGACTTTTTGGCTTCGCGAAGATGCCAAGTGGAGCGACGGCCGACCGGTCACCGCCGCCGACTTTATTTTTTCTTGGCAGACGGCGCTGAAGCCCGAGACCGGCTCCGAATACGCCTTCTTACTGTTTGCGATCAAAAACGCCGAAGCCATCAATACCGGCACCCTGCCCCCAAGCGCCCTGGGCCTATCCGCGCCGGATACCAATACCCTGGTTATCGATCTTGAGCGGCCAGTGCCGTTTTTCGACAAAATGCTGGTCTTTCCCACCTTTTACCCTATTCGTGAGGACTTCTACGCAGCCACAGAGGGACGCTTTGGCGCCGACGCTGACCAATTGCTCTACAACGGCCCTTTTCAGATTACGCGGTGGGTGCACGGCTCTAGCATGACCTTTGAACGCAACCCGCACTATTGGAACCTAGAGGAGATTCACCTAGACGCCATCCATGTGCCCTTCATCACATCTGATGCCACCGCGTCGCTCAACTTTTTTAAAGACAGGAAGATCTCCATGACCGGCCTGCAGGCAGAGAATTTGACCGAGGCCATGCGCATGGGCTGGCAGATTCGCCAGCACCGAGACGGCACGGTTTTCTATATAGACTTTAACTTCCGAGACGATCGGGCGACGGATAATTTGAATCTCCGACGGGCTATTCAGGCAGCACTGGACATGGAGGAGATGGTCTACAAGGTGACCAAGCTGCCGGGCTATGAACCTGGCGTGTCGCTGTTTCCGGGCTGGCTAATGGGGGAGAAAGACCTTCTACGGCGAGAATATCCGCCCACCAAAATCAGCCCGAACGCCTCCTCGGCCCAGGCCTATCTGCAGGCAGCCATGCAGGAACTTGGACTAGACGAGCCACCTGACTTGGTCTTGCTCTCCGGCGATAACCCCATATCCAGTGTGCAGTCCGAGTGGGTACAGCAGTCCCTTAAAACGACCCTTGGTATCTCGATCAAAATCGACAAGCAGATCTTTAAACAGCGGCTCGCAAAAATGACGGCCGGTGACTTCGACATGGTGCTGGCGGGTTGGGGGCCGGACTATAACGACCCGCTAACTTTTGGCGACCTCTACGCGTCTTGGAACAAAAACAATCGCGGCGAATACAACAGCCCTGAACTGGACGCCTTGATCGATACCGCCCAAAACCAGCTGGAGCCAGCTGCGCGCATGCGCGCCTTTGGTGATATTCAGCAGCACCTTATCGAGAACGCCGTGTTGCTGCCCATGTACGAGCGTGGCGTCACCTATGTCGTCGACCCGCGCATCAAGCAGCTCAAGCGCAGAGTGATTGGACCCGACCCAGATTGGAGTCGGGCCTACATCGATGCAGGCAGTGAATAGGACACGCTCATGGGCAACAACATGAAGAAAAGCACCGGATGCTAAGGTATTTCGCCAAACGCATCGTGCTTGGTCTGGTCACGATTTGGTTCATCGCCAGCGCAACCTTCTTTGGCATGCATGCCGTACCAGGCGATCCGCTGGCCGGCGACAAAGCCATGACCGCGCAAATCCGCGCCAACCTCGAAGCCAAATACGGCCTCGATCAACCCCTGGGCACCCAGTATCTGATTTACCTGGGCAATATTGCTCAAGGGGATTTTGGCATCTCTTACACACAGGAGAACCGGCGGGTAAACGACATCATTCGCGAGCACTTCCCGATTTCTGCGACCCTGGGGATATTGGCCATTGTCTTCGCTGGGTTGGGCGGTGTGTTATGGGGTGCACTCACCGCTCTTTACCGAAATCGCTGGCCGGACGTGGTGATTATGTTTTTAGTCATCCTGGGCATTTCGGTACCCAGCTTTGTGGTCGCCGCCATCAGCCAGTGGTCCTTGGTTGGCGCCAACCTTGCCGCAGGCACCACAATTCTACCCATTGGCGGTTGGGGAACCGTCTGGCATATGTTGGTACCCGCCCTCGTCTTGGGCCTGTCTACCATGGCCTATCTGACACGCCTTATGCGCTCCTCGATGCTGGAGGTGGTCAGCACGGATTACATACGTACCGCCAAGGCAAAGGGGTTGCCCGCCACTCAGATTTTCAGTCGTCATCAGCTGCGCAACGCCATTTTACCGGTGGTTACCGTGCTGGGGCCTGCCATCGCGGGCATTACCACCGGCGGGTTCGTGGTGGAGATCGTGTTTGCGATTCCTGGATTGGGTCGCTACTTCGTGCAGGCCATTCAGCAACTCGACTACACGGTAATTATGGGCACCACGGTATTTTACGGTGCGTTTTTGGTCTTTATGGTGATCCTGGTGGATCTTGTGTACGGGTTGATTGATCCCCGTGTGAGGGTGGAGAAATGACCGCCCCAAGCCTACGCCCCGAAGACTTTCAGCCCCTGCGAAGCAGTGTTTCCGATCAGCAGCTCAGCCGACCTTCCCTGTCATATTGGGCAGATGCCTGGCGACGTTTGAAAGAAAACCCCAGGGCCATGGCCTCTCTAGGACTGATCGCATTCTTGCTAGCCTTTGTAAGCATTGGGCCCTACCTCTGGCAGGTCGACCCATCTGCCCAGGATCTGGATCAAATAGGCATTGGGCCCGGCGCAGACCGCAGCGTCACATTGGCTGCCCCGTTTCAGCCATGGCTGCCAGAGCAGCAAGCCACCACGCTAGACGACAATGTTCTGGGCTTTACCTTGGCAATGCCGGCTACGACCCAGGCAGTACGTCTTGTTTGGACAATGGAGAACAGCGCTCGCTATCGCCTGTATCGCAATCTGTTTGACCCAAGCGATACCGGCAGCTTTGGCCTGCCTTTGGCTGAGCTGGATCGCAGCTATTTCGAGGACCGCCTAGACCTGCAGGCCGGCACCTATTATTACTCCCTGGTGATGCTGGACGCCAATGGCGCAGAAACCTCGAGCACTGTCACCGAGGCCGTTCAGGTAACGCGCGTCATCTCCGCGGCAGAAGCTCTGCAGCGCGGACTGATTGAGAGCGAGGGCGATGCCCAGCTGGGCATGGCGCTTGAGCTTGCATGGCATCCTTTGGGCACCGACTACTTGGGCCGGGACATGTTGGCGCGCCTGATGTACGGCGGCCAGGTGTCGCTGTTCATTGGCCTCTTCGCGCCCCTGGCATTTGTGCTACTTGGTTTGATCTACGGATCCGTCGCAGGCTTTCTCGGCGGCGCCACGGATCAAGCCATGATGCGTTTCGCGGACTTTGTTGTCGCCCTGCCGTTCTTGCTCTTCATGATTTTGTTTAAGGTGATTTTTGGTATCGGCCCCGGGGAGAGCGGCATTTGGCCCATGCTGGTGGCGATGATTATTTTGCTTTGGCCGGCTCCAGCGCGCTTAGTGCGGGGACAAATTTTACAGATACGTGAAGAGGGCTACGTGAGCGCATCGCGCCTACTCGGGGGCACCACGACCTATTTGGTAGGCCGCCATATGCTGCCCAACACCCTTGGGGTGATATTGGTAACCATTACCTTTCAGGTGCCCAGCGCCATTTTCACCGAAGCTTTTTTATCTTTCATCGGCATGGGCGTCGCACCGCCGA
>CACMHG010000051.1 GCA_902613475.1 K189A clade bacterium | reverse complement strand
GGAAGCAAGTTCGCGCTCTGCCAATTCCTCTGCGCTGAGCTCCACGCTGAGGGTGCCGGCGGTGGCGTCAAGCGAAATCCAGTCGCCGTTTCGTATCCTGGCCAAGGGACCACCCTGGCAGGCTTCAGGCGTTATATGAATCGCCGCTGGTGCTTTGCCCGACGCGCCGGACATGCGACCGTCGGTTACCAAGGCAACCGCATGTCCACGGTCCTGAAGCACCCCTAAAATTGGGGTAAGTTTGTGCAGCTCTGGCATACCATTGGCCTGGGGGCCTTGAAACCGGACCACGACCACGCAGTCTCGCGACAGTTCCCCGGCGTCGAATTTTTCTTGTAGCGCATGCTGATCCTCAATCACTACAGCTTGAGCGCGCACCTGACGATGCTGGGGTGTTACCGCTGAAATTTTAATGACGCCGCGCCCCAAGTTGCCGGTCAACAGCCGCAATCCACCCTCTGGATCGAATGGTTCTAAAACACCTGTCAGTACTTCGGGGTCAAGACTTTGCTTGACGCTCGGCCGCCATGAGAGCTTGCCGTCGATCAATTGCGGCTCGCTCGCGTAGTCGGCGAGAGACTGTCCCCAAATCGTTTGAGCATCACTGTGCATCAGTTCGTGCTGCATAAGCTGGTCGAACAGAAAGCCGGTACCTCCTGCCGCATGAAAGTGATTGATGTCCGCCTGGCCGTTGGGGTAGACCCGAGCTAACAAGGGCACCGCGCGAGACAGTTCATCGAAATCAGACCAATCAATGATCAGACCGGCAGCTCTCGCCATGGCGATTAGGTGGATGGTGTGATTGGTCGAGCCGCCCGAGGCGAGTAAGGCTACGATCGCATTCACGAAGGAGCGCTCGTCTAAGGCTTTGCCAATGGGCTTTGGATTATTGCCGAGGGCTGTCACCTTGGTAATGTGCTCTGCCGCCTCCGCGGTCAGTGCGTCTCGCAACACAGTACCTGGATTAACAAAGGAACCGCCGGGCAGTTGAAGACCGAGTGCCTCCATCAAAATTTGGTTGCTGTTCGCAGTGCCGTAAAATGTGCAGGTACCTGGTGAATGATAGGAAGCAGATTCCGCATCGAGCAGTTCATCACGAGAGACCTTGCCCTCGGCGAAAAGTTGTCGCACCCGCGCCTTTTCGCTGTTGGTAATACCCGACTGCATGGGACCTGCGGGGATGAACAACATCGGCAAATGCCCGAAGCGCAGGGCCCCCATAAGCAAGCCAGGCACAATTTTGTCGCAAATTCCCAGACAGATGACGCCATCGAACATCTGATGAGACAGAGCGATCACCGTCGCCTGTGCGATATGGTCGCGGCTAAAGAGGCTTAACTCCATGCCGTCTTGGCCCTGGGTAACACCGTCACACATGGCGGGAACCGCACCAGCAACCTGAGCCGTTGCACCCATGGCTCGGACATGTTGCTTGATCAACTCTGGATATTCGGCATAGGGCTGATGCGCCGACAGCATGTCATTGTAGGCGGTCACAATACCGACATTTGGCGCATCAACGAGGCGGATCTTTTCTTTGTCGCTGCCTTCACAGGCAGCAAATCCATGGGCCATGTTGCCACAGGAGAGCTTGCTTCTCGGCGGCTGACCGTGACTGTTAGCGCTGATTAAGTCTAAATAGGCTTGCCGGTACGTCTCGCTTCGTTCAGCGATACGTTGCGTGACAGTCGTAATCACATGGTTCATTTGTTGTATTCCGGGTCTGGGACCCAACAGGCGCTTGGATGCTGCGCGTTACGTAAAAAATTTTCGCCGGTATTACCCCAGCGGGTCATAGAGGATCCTACTCACAATCCAACGGATATACGCGGACGTAATCGACAAGTAAATTGCCTGGCAGATCCGATTTTCTGATTTTACCACCCAGGCTACCGCCAAGCGCCAAATTCAAAATCAAGTAAAAAGGCCTTTCATCGAAGACCCAGGGATAGGGTTCGATGTCTTGGGGCGTTACCCGGCCGTATTCCTTATCATTGACGAACCAACGTATTTCGTCAGGCCACCATTCCACCGCGTAGACATGAAAGTCATTGGTCCAAGCTCGCGGTGCCAAAATTGACTCGCTGTAATGCACATTGTCAGGCCAAAGTTCACCAAAATGAATGGCGCCTAAGACTTTCTCCGGGGTATGACCGCTGCTTTCCAAAATATCGATTTCGCCGGCCAGGGGCCATTTTAGGTTCGTTCTTGGCATCATCCAAAACGCCGGCCAATACCCCTCTCCGGCAGGAAGCTTCATGCGGGCCTCAAAGCGCCCGTACTGAGCCGACGTTCGCCTGGCTTGCCTCATCGGCGATATCAAATTCAACGCTCAGTCGGTCAGCAAATCTAACCTGCTCAATCTCTAGGTACATTTTTGTTGCCGAAATCTCATCCCCCAAGGGCACGCTGCGGCTAGTGCCATGCTCCAGTGAATAGCGCAAAAAATTGCTCAAGTTCGGTAGCATGGTCTGTGCACGCGTACCCGCACCCTGATCAACCAGGGCATAGATCGAGTTAAGGGTGTTGAACAAAAAATGTGGATTAAGTTGGTACCGAAGTAAGGTGAGCTGGCCTTCTTTGACCGCTGCCTCCGCGCCGATTCGCCTGAGCATTTCCTCTTGTCGAGTGGATTCAGCAACGAGCAGTTGGTCTCGCTCAGCCTGCAGCAGCTCATAGTATTTAATGCCGTGATAGAACGCTGCCCAATACAAGAAAATAATGATGGAAGAAAAGTACCAGCCGCCAAAATCAGGCCAAAGGTTTGTTTCTTGAGTCATGGCTTGAAACAGTGCCAATTGAATGATCGACCAAGCCAATGCAAAAAAAACCACTGTCATGCCAACGATGACCGACCTACTAACCCAAGACGCACCCCAAAAACGCCGAAAAACCCATCTGAGCGGCCAACTCAAGGCGATACCGAGTATTGACTGTAGGATGTTGTGAAGAACGTAGGACCATTCTGGTTGGTTGTACCAAAGGTTTAGACTCACGTAGCTGATTAGCGAGATCCCAAACCAACCGCCGAGCTGCAGCGACCAAAACAACAGCTCACGGTTCTCCAGTATGTTAGAAATCAGGCTCGCGGGAACTTGGTGCAAGGCCTTCGAGTGAAGGGTCAATTGCTCTGCCATTATCGGGGCTGATGAATAATCATAACCAAGTGAGTGTACTGGCAGGAAGCAGCTAAGCCCAGAATGAGAAATACCAATATCAAAAGGCTATCGCCAATAAATCTGTGCCCTATTGTGCTTTTGCTGGCACTACCCATGTCGACATATGGGTTTAGCAACGACGCCTTTGAGTGTTATGTGGCCGCTTTTTCGGGCGTGAGTGAACCACCAGTGCTGATAAATCCGTCTTTGCGGGTAGGCTTGCACCCCCAGGGGAATGACCCTGTCTTGCATATTTACGCGGATCACCTGACGATTTTGCCGCTCAAATCGCTGACGATTTCAGATCGTTTTATCCGCGGTAAGATTCACTCTAACGACAAACAAACCGTCGAGCTAGGCAGCCTGCTATTACGCCAGAAAGGACTGGCGATCCAATTCAACCTAACAAGGACCAAACGCGGCAGCCAGGAGCCAACATCTGACCTGAGGATGCTCGGCGAGTGCTCTAGCGTTGGCTACCAACGATGACCGACTACCCATCGAAGTGGTCCTAGATAATTCGGCTCAGCGTGCCGGTTCGTACCAAATAGGCGAGCTCCACGCTCGTTCTTGCTGAGTCGCCGGCAGATCCGGGTTGGGTGTGATACCCAGGCCGATGGCGTCCCAAGTTGACCAACGACAGCTTGGATTCTCCAGCACTCGAAGATAGTAGAAGGCCTCGTGCTGCGGGCTAAAGTCTGGATCTTGCCAGTGAGCTTTGAGTTCTGTAGCCCCCTTGTCTGTGGAAACGCTGCAGTCGTTCAGATCCACAGTGGCTCCGTTGTCGGGGCATCGATGCGTACGTGGATCTACCTCTAGCCCGTCGGAACAGGCGACGTCATAAATCTTTTCGTAAGTCTCGTCCCCATCGAACCATCCTTTAACGATTTGCGCGCGTTGCAGCCAACCCTCGTTAAAGTCGCGGGTTGCCCACAGCAGGAATTGCGGCGAATGATCCTTTGCGATTGGTGCGTCCCTCACGTTGGGCACTCCGCCCGCAAAGGCCTTTGCGTTAGGTATGTCCCTCACTTTCGGCACTCCGCCCGCAAAGGCCTTTGCACCAGATAACACCCCTCCCATGGGCACTCCCCCGGCATAGGCCTTTGCAACCAGGTCTGACTCAAGCAGTGTTTGCTCTGAAAACTCAAAGCCGGCAAATAGACGCAGGCGTATTCTTGGCCCTGTGGTCGCAAAGGTTTCGCGTCTGCGCATTGCATCGAACAATGAAGCGCGAGTATTTTCTTCTGCCCAAACACCCGCCAAACCACCTGTGCCATGGGTTGCCCGGCGACCAGTTTGATACCCTTCCCAACTGTTTTCGGGGTTTTCATATCCTGCATACGCCGATCCCCTAGCGACCGGTGAGTTATCGGCTAACGCAAACAAGGATTCTTCTTCATAGGGCCCCGCAGAAACGTGGGAATCCGAAGCGCCGATAGCACCTAACTGAAAAGGATTCGTGCCAACCTCAGCTTTCAACGCTAGCCCGGTTCGCAGGGCGTCTCGCCAATACCCGCCTTTAAAGGTCGATATGGGGTTCGAGTTGGTCCGTCGGTTCAAAAAGTACTGAACGATCTGGAAGTCTGCCCATTCGTCGTTGGGCGATAGCGAAGGATGCGTCTCCGAAGTACCTTTTTGCTGGGAAATTTCGGCGATGGGTTCATTGCGCATACGTTTGAGAGCAAAGGCCTTGTCGATTTCATCGCCACGCCAAGTCTGAGTGATAAAAGCAAGGCCGTCGCTTTGATTCATATTATGGGGAATCGCGATTGAATCCATTCCCTTGGCTCTTAGCCCATCCATCCAGTTCCACAGGTTTTCAGGGTCTGAAGAGTCTCGTGCGCTAAATGGCTCCTCAGGCACATTGGCGCCTCGGAATACCACATTTCGGTGTAAGTGGCGGCTGCCGGGCGTAGGCGTGTACTCGTAACCAATAAACGCGGTGAACTGTCCCGGCTGATTGTGTCGTTCAGCTGCTTCAATGGTTTTTTGCCACGCGTCGGCGATAACTGGGCGCCCAAGAAGCTCATGGTTTTCGCCAGCAAGGGTCAATAGGCCCGCAAACACATCCGCCAGAGAGTTTGATTCAGGCATTAACAGGTCAGACTCGGGGTGTTCGAAGGTTGGACTGGACGGGTCGCTCAGCGCCGCGTGGACGCCCAGGTAGGCGGCGTGGTCGCTTACCATCAAGAAATCTAGGGGCGCGCCGTTCAGTCGCAGCATACTGCCGTCAACATGGGGTATCGCCTCCCCCTTTGCGTAACGATAGGCGTCATCCGGGGTCGCGCGCACCCCGCCGGACATGAAGGCATCCATTGAGTAATAGGTGTGAATATGAGTGTCGCCGAAAAAGGCTGATCTTTCGGGCGCTGGGGGTTCACTAGACCAAGCGGCGCTTATGAGCGTCAAAAAGAAAAGCCAGCACGAATCTTTAGCGATGAGTTTCCACCGTTTAGTACGATCTGAAATTGACATCCAACCCCCTCTCCAGAATTGAAGCAGTGATCGTGTCCGAACCGATCACACTAGCGACTATCAGAGCGCCAGATAGGGTTGTCAATCCGTGCCTCACCGTGAGTTTTGTGCAAAAACGCCGCTGGAAAGCCCGTGACTAGCGCGAAGAGTGATCTCAGCGCTCAAGGCGGATATACTGGCGCGCCAATTGCCCGGGTGGTGAAATTGGTAGACACAAGGGACTTAAAATCCCTCGAAGGCAACTTCGTGCCGGTTCGAGTCCGGCTCCGGGCACCACTTTTACTTAAAAAATCTTCACAAGCCTCTGAAATTGCTCACGTTTTCATCAACGTGGACTCAGGCGGTAGACAAAGTGGTAGACATTTCTCCTCCCCAATACACCTACACCAAGCGTGGTGTGTTCTATTTCTCCAAGTCAGTTCCTACTGATTTACGACATCATTATGTGAATCCAAGGATTGTTCAGAGCCTCAAGACCAAGTCTCAGGCACAAGCTCGTTACGCCTCACAGAAACTGTTATCACGCTTGGACGACTATTGGCTGAGCTTACGACTCAAGGAAATTGAGATTCCCGCAGCGCATTTGTTGCGTCACGCGCCCAGTCAAAATCCAGAATCTGTTCTTCCAACCATTGTTGATGCGTTAGAGCTTTACCACCGTATTAAGGGCGAAAACAGAAAGAAAACCTTCTTCACTCACAGTAAGCGTTCTGTTAATTATTTGATTCAAAGCATTGGATGCAGATCCCTTGATCAGTACTCAAGTGCGGACGCAGCCTCTTTCAGGGATTGGTTGCGCAACAGAGGGCTAAGCACAGGTTCAATTCAACGCAACTTCACCAGCATCAAAGCGATGGTGAGTTTCACAATCAATGAACTTGGGTTGGACTGCAGGAATCCTTTCAGTGGTGTCTATCTAGCGCCGGAGACAGACACGCAGAAACGGCAACCTTTGAGCGTTGAACAAATCAGAACTCTTCAGCGGCACTGTTATGAAAAAGATGATGATGTCACGTGGTTAGTAGCTCTGATCAGCGACACGGGGATGAGGCTAGCGGAGGCAGCTGGATTGATGATGAAAGACCTTATCCTTGATAGTCCTCATCCTCATGTTGTTGTTACCCCCTACCCGCACAGATCGTTGAAAACAAAAGCGAGTGAAAGAATCATCCCTCTTGTTGGTGCTTCGTTATGGGCGGCACAACGGCTCTCAGAAAACGCTGACTATGACTTCTGCTTTCCTCGTTATACGAACAAACGACGATGCAACAGCAACTCAGCAAGTGCTGCCATCAACAAGTGGGTTAAATCTATTGCTGGAGAGGACATAGTCATCCACGGACTAAGGCACAGCTTCAGAGACAGACTGAGAGCAGTTGAAGCCCCGTCCGACTTGATTGATCAGTTAGGAGGTTGGAGCCTACAGACCGTGGGACAGTCCTATGGGAACGGATACGCTATCGCACATCTTTTCAATTGGATTAAAAAAGTAGAACTTTGAAGCGGAAGCGGACGAAGGAATCTATTTTTTTCGAATATGTCCATTTTCAATTAATCCTTTGACAACGCCCTTTGCCGCAGCTTTTGCATCCCCCTTATCGCCGACGAAAAAGGTACCGCCAGCTTTGGTTAAAATGTCGACGTACCAAGCGGTTCGACTTGAGGATATATCAAACAAAACGGCTGAAAATTCCGCTTTGGATCTTGCAGAGTAGATCTGATACGAAGATGCGCTACCGCTACCCGAAAAAGAGCCAGCATTTTCGTTGTAATTACCACTAACAGAACCGTAAGTTTGAGTAATTGCGGGCATTATTGATGCGGCAGATGCCCCGGGTGTAATAACCAAAACGGCATCTATTTCGTTCTGTTTGAGAATTTTATTTCTAGCTTCTGAGGTCCAATCTCTGGTCGGTGGAAACATGCGCTTATGTTCCACAAGAGTAATGCCCCTTTTGTTAAATTGCTTAGTCAGCCGCTTAGTTATGATCTTGGTTGCTTCGAATCCACTCTCCACTACCAGCATAACCTTTTCGAACTGATAGCCCTCAAAGTCTGGATCCGTGTACGCCTCGAATTCGGTGGATCTTAGCGACCAGCTTTGACCAGCAAAGAAGCACAAGAAAAAAATTAAAGAAAGCCTTCTTGTTACATTCGCCACTTTGTCTACCGCCTGAGTCCACGTTG
>CACMHG010000050.1 GCA_902613475.1 K189A clade bacterium | reverse complement strand
CCACGGGTAGTACTGCGGTAGGTCTGTGGAAACTTTGTTGGGGAACTGTGCGTCGCGCTTTTCGAGAAACGCCATCACACCTTCCTTGGAGTCGTCAGACTTGCCTCGGTAATGAATGCCCCGGGAGTCGACCCTGTGGGCTTCCATGGGGTGATCGGCGCCGAGCATTTTCCACATCATGTGGCGGGTGAGAGCGACGGATACCGGCGCGGCATTGTCGCGAATATCCTCAGCGATGGCCCTTGCCGCTGGCAGCAGATCTTCAGGCTCATGCAGACTCCGCAGCAGGCCACCGTCCATGGCCTCTTGAGCCGGAAAGACGCGGCCCGAATAGCACCACTCTAACGCCTTGCTAATACCCACGGCCCGGGGCAAAAAATAGCTGGAGCAGGCTTCAGGAACGATGCCTCGTCGGGCGAAGACGAACCCGAATTTCGCAGCGATGGAGGCGAGACGAATATCCATGGCCAAGGTCATGGTGACCCCAACGCCTACAGCCGCGCCGTTCACTGCGGCAATGATGGGTTTGTTGAGTTCGTAAATACGCAGGGTTAGGCGGCCGCCGCCATCGCGGTTGATGCCGTCGTGCTTGTCTTCACGCGCGCCAGAGTCAAAGGTAGACGCGCCGCGGGACAGATCAGCACCGGCACAAAACCCGCGGCCGGCGCCGGTCACGATAATGGCCTTGACGTTGTCATCGGCATCGGCGCGATCACAGGCGTCGATAAGTTCAAACATCATGTCATTAGTAAAGGCGTTGAGTGCTTCAGGTCGGTTTAACGTGATGGTTAAAATACCGTCTTCAACGTCATACAAAATAGTACTGTAGTCCAAGAGTCTCTCCCCTCTTTGCGTGCAGCTAGGCTTGTTGTTGGTTCTATGTTGCCCTGCCAGCTTAGGATTATCTACGGCTAAAACTAGCATCCAACGTAGGGGCAGGTTGGTTCGAAAATCCTTATGACGGGAAGAGGAAGATAACGCCACTCACCAATGAGTCGCCGACACCATGAACGCATCAGATTGGCAGCACGAAGCCCAGGCATTTATTGCCGATCACTGGCCCGGCCCGGAGCGACTTGCGCACCCCGACGCGTATCAGTTGGCCAGCGCGGGCTGGTATGAGGCACTTGGTACCGCGGGTTGGTCTGTGGCCCATTGGCCAGCTTGGACGGACAACGCAACGGGCCGCGGCATGAGCTGGTCGCGGCAGCGGCTATATCAGTGGCAGATGTTCTGTCACCAAGCCCGAACCCCACCGGTCAATACGCTGGCGATGTCATTAGTCGCGCCCCTTTTGATGGCATATGGCAGTGAGCAGCAGCGCGGGCTCTTGTTACCGGAGATAGCAGCCTTTGATGTGCACTGGTGCCTGGGTTTGCTTGAGCCGGTGAACGCGGCAACACCAGAACCGACTTGGCTGCGGGTAACGAATGACAAGATAATTCTGAACGGCGAAAAGCGAGCACTAGCCGATGGGCTGCTGGCCTCTACAGAGTTACCCAAGGATCGTCTGTGGCCAGCGCGCATACTCTGCATTGCCCTAGACGACGCTCAGCAGTGGCGGGCCTGCTTGCTGCCCACGAATCGAGATGGGATCGAACTGAGGCCAGTGCCGAATGCGCGGGGTCGCTGGTTCCATGTGATGCTCAATGAAGTGTCCGTGGAGCCTAACGAGTTGCTAACGCTGAGCAGCGATGCGCTCTTATCCGCCCTGGCCCAGCCGGAATTGCTGTCGGAGTTTGTGCTACCCGAGGCAAATTCCCTTGGTTTGGCCGAGCAGCTGCGGCTCCTGCGCACGGAACTGACAACAAACACTCATGAGGATACCGACACGCTGTTGACTCAGCTCTACGAAGCGGAGGTGGCGCTGCAGGGTCTTCGGGCACTGGAAAACCGGGCCCTAGCACCGGTGTCGTCGGTCCTTTCCACGCCGCTGCCCATGCCCGTGCTGAGTCTCAAAGCCCAAGAGCTTGGGCAGCAAATTGGTGCTCTACAGCTGGCCAGCTTCGGGTATTATGCTCTGCCCGACACCAGCGCCCTGCGTGAGCATAATGAAGGGCCGGTACATCCGAGAGGCGGTGCGTCGGGTGAGACAGCGATGTTAACCAGCCAAGCACTGAGTGCGCTGGCATCATCGCACTATGGATGGAACCCAAGAGATATTCTGGCCAAGCAGTGGCTGGGACTGGGTCAGACCCTGCAAGCCGACGAGGAACCGTCGCGGCACAGTTAGCGGGTACGATGAACAACACGGTTGCGATGACGATCCCAGACGCGGCGAGCAGATCGGCGCAGGGCTCTTAAACCACCGAGAACTTACAGTTAAGCAAAGGGGTAGATGGATGGATTTTTCCTTCACAGAAGAACAAACCATGTTGCACGAGAGCATCGAGCGATTCGTGCAAAACGATTACAGCTTCGATGATCGTCAGAAGCACGCGGGCTCAGACCTAGGATACGACGCCGGCAACTGGAACACCTTTGCAGAGCTCGGTTGGCTCGGCGTGCCGTTTTCTGAAGCCGATGGCGGCTTTGGCGGCGGCGCGGTCGAATCGTCCCTAATGATGGAGCAGTTCGGACACGGCCTGGTGATTGAGCCCTACTTGGCCACGGTCGTGCTGGCGGGTGGTGCGATCAAGCATGGCGGTAGCGAGGCTCAAAAGACCAAGCTTCTGCCCGGCATTATCGATGGCAGCACTCAGGCGGCCCTGGCGTATGCCGAACCTCAAGCGCGGTTCAACTTGGCCGATGTTACGACTACTGCCACAGCAGACGGCGACGGCTATGTGCTCAATGGTTACAAAGCCGTAGTGCTCAACGGCCCAGCGGCCCAGCTTATCGTGGTAAGCGCTCGCACCTCTGGCGAGCAACGAGACCAAGATGGCATTACGCTGTTTGTGGTGGACCCCAAGGCAGCCGGCGTTTCTCGCCGCGACTATCCAACAGTGGATGCGTTTCGCGCCTCAGAGATCACCCTAGAAGACGTCAAAGTCGATGCTGACAGCGTGATTGGGGAGGTTGGCAAGGGCTATGCTGTGCTGGAACAAACCATCGATGAAGGTATTTTGGCCATTGGCTCTGAAGCCGTTGGCTGTATGGAAAAACTCTACAAGGAAACCGTCGAGTACTGCCGCCAGCGCGAACAGTTCGGTCAAGCCATTGGTAAGTTTCAGGTCCTCCAGCATCGCATGGTCGATATGTTCATGGAGCATGAACAGTCGAAATCACTGATGTTTATGGCGGCCATGCGTATGGATGAGGGCTATGGCCCTGAGGCACAAAAAGCCATCAGCGCATTTAAGGTTCAAATTGGTAAGTCCGGTAAGTTCGTGGGCCAAAACGCTGTGCAGCTGCACGGTGGCATGGGCATGACCGAAGAGCTGAACGTTGGTCATTACTTCAAGCGCCTGACCATTATCGACACGCTGTTTGGCAACGCGGACTTTCATCTCAAGCGATTCGGCGCGCTATAGCGCCGACTTTTTTCACCGGCAGAGACCGGGATAGGCGAGATTCAGAAGGAGGGCTGATGGCACGCTGGGATAAAGAAGATACATCGACCATTCCAGACTGGTTCTGGGAAGCCGTCGATACACCCGCAGAGAGTCGCACGATTGAAGTGGCTGAATGCGATGTGGCGTACCGTTTTTATTCCGCGCCGGGTAAGCCTGGCATGCTTTTGATACACGGCATGAATGCCCACTCGCGCTGGTGGGACTTTATCGCCCCCCAACTTACGGACCAGTATCAGATTGCCGCCATGGACCTCACGGGCATGGGAGACTCGGATTACCGCTATGAGTATTCGAGCAAGACCTATGCCGAGGAGATCTTGGCGGTTATTGACGACGCGGGGTTGGGCGACGACGCCATTGTCGTAGCCCACAGTTTTGGCGGTTACATGTCTGTGAAGGCAGCCAATCTGCATCCAGAGAAATTCGGCGGCCTCGTGCTCGTGGACTCTGGCATCCGTCATCCCGATGAACCCATTCCCGACCGTCCCAACATGGGCGGTATGCAGGGCAAGATTTACCCAGACAAAGAAAGCGCCCTCATGCGTTTCCGCCTGCAGCCGCCGCAACCTTGCGAGAACGAATACATTCTGCAGTACATTGCGCGTAACTCATTGATGCCCATGGATGGTGGCTGGGCGTGGAAGTTCGATGAAGATCTGCTTACCACCCTCACAGAAGTCGACCGGCAGCCAGAGGACTTTCAGTCTCTGACCGTGCCGCTAGGGGTTATTTTCGGCGCTGACAGCGAACTATATTCTCGTCAAAGCCTTGAATACATGCAGGAGCTGGTGCCCCAGGACTTTCCGTTTCAGGAAATCGCCGACGCGCAGCATCATGTTTTTCTCGATCAGCCCCTGGCCTTCGTGGCGGCGCTGAAGGAGATTTGCCAGCAGCTACCGCCGAAGAAGGCCTAGGGCTAAGACATAGCGCTATGTCTTAGGGCTGTGTCTTAGCGTCCTACTGTTTGGGTGCAAGCAAAATGGTGAGCACTGCGCTTTCTTCAACTTTGTCGCGTGAAAACAGCATAGGCACATGGCCTTCTGTGGCCCAGTTTTCCAGTAGGTTGTCGTAGAACGGCGAACGCGGGTCGCCTGACTGCCCCGGGGCATTGGTCATGCGCGCATCGTCCCAATTGCCGACATCGACCACCATGCGAAACGAAGCCCCGCTGCGCACGTTAAAGGTGTCGTCGTAGAAGCCGGTATTGTTGGTGGTGTTAGCGCTGCCACCCCGAGGATAGGCCTCGATCTTCATGTGCTCGGCCAAATTTTCATCGGCGCGATCCAGTAGCGGATGCTCGAAAACCATTTGATGCAGATCTCCCCACTGCCACGCACTAGCATCCTTGCCAAGTAGCCCCTCGGTTGCGGACCAGGCGTCGCGAAGGCTGGTGACGGCTCGAGCTTGACCCTCATCGGTGGCTAATAGCTCAAGTGAGGTTTGGGTCGACAGAGAACCGGCGGGTAATGATTCTCCGTCTGTCACGATGGCACCAAGGGCGGGGTTCAGATGGCGGTAGTACCAAACACTCCACAGCGCCGCTGCGGCGCTGTCAGCATCCAGACGCTGATCCCAATTCGCCAGTAATGGCCCGCCGGATTTTGCATTGTTGGCGGCAATGTCCGGCAGCAGGGCGAGTACGCGGCGGGCTAACACCGAATGATAGTCCCGCTGCAGGTCTAGGGAGTCTTGCATGCTATGAGGCTCCGGGGTGTCGAGGTATTCCCATAGGCGCCTGTAGCGCCAGGGTGCAGACCATTCGAAACCAACCTTATATCGCTCAATGGGGTAGTCGGCGGGCAGGCTCATGGCGTTTGCCGTGCCGCTGAAGCCTCGTTCAGGGTTGTACTCTTCGGGCAGCACGTCCATGTCGAAATAGCCATCCCACTCGTAGCGACCGTCGCCGGGAACCGGCATCAGGCCATCCCAGTTATCGCGCTTAGGAAAACGCCCCGCGGGCTTGTAGCCAATATTGCCTTCGGTGTCCGCGTAGATCTGATTTTCAGATGGCGCACCCCAGCGGTTGAGGGCGCCGACAAACTCGCGAAAGTTCTCCGCGCGCATGTACTCGATACTGCCAAAGTAGGGGGCCATGCCCGGTTCCAACCAGGCCGCGCGCACCACGAAGGCATGTTCTTTCGTCTCGGCGACCACCGGGCCGTGCCGTGTAAATTTCAGGGTAACGGTCTGAGTCTTGCCGCCCTTGATAGCGATGCTTTCCTCGACTTCAGTAAAAGGCTCCACATCGCCCCGATACAGGTAGCCGCCGCGGGTCTTCTCGTAGACATAGAGGTCTTCCTGATCGATGGGAAAGATCGTGAGACCGAAGGCGATCTTGTCGTTATGGCCGATGGAAATGCCGGGCAGGGCGGGCTCGCCTGCGCCGATGACATTGATACCCGGTCCGTTCAGGTGCGCGACATAGCGCAGCGAAGGTACCGCGTGGCTGCGGTGTGGATCATCCGCCAGAATCGGACGACCAGTGGTTGTGCGTGACCCGGTCACTACCCAGTTATTGCTGCCGACATCTAGGTTATGCGCAGCATTGGTCTCGCGCTGTAGCAAGTTGGCCAACTGCTCTTGGGCGGGTTTCTTGCTGAAATCGACAGGTGCTTTGGCAAGCAGATAGCTATCGAGTACGTTGTCGGGAATCACGCAGGGATCCAGTCCAGCCGGAGTTGCGGTCTGCCAAGCAGGCTCCAAGGTCAGCCATTGGGCGGCAAGATCTAGCTTTTTCTCGCAGGCGAGGCGCGCCCGCCAAACTTCCGTCACCACGTTACGCCACAGGCCATTGCTACGAATGCGAACCACATCATCTGCCGACCATATGCTGGGTGCATAACCCAACATGTCGAATTCTATTGGCATCAGCTCTGGGTTGGTCTTCGCCACCGCGATAAAGGCGTTGATACCTGCAGTAAAAGACTCGGTAATGCGTTTCGCATCGTTGCCGTAGGCCAGCCACTCGGCGTACATATCGCCGCGATAGACAAAGAGTCTTGCCGCTTTGTCCTGGGCCACATGTTGCTCGCCCAGAATTTCAGCCAGTTGCCCTAAGCCGCGACGCTTCCACAAATCAATTTGCCACAGCCGATCTCGGGCCGCGTTGAAACCCTGCACGAAGAACACATCGTAATGATCGTCCGCATAGATGTGGGGAACACCGTACTCATCGACAATAATCTGCGCGTCGGCACTAAGGCCATCTACTTCATAGGAGACGGTCGCCCCAGCCATAGCAGTGGACGACATAGCAGCGGGCGAGATGAAAAGACTGCACAGACTTAACATCAAGAATGGGGTGACAAGCAGGTGATTCATGGGTTTTGGCCTTGAAAAAACAGCGGTCAACAATAGCAAAGTCGTTGGTCTCATGCTGCAAAGCATCAGCCGGCGAAAATACAGGCACAAAAAAGCCCTCTGAAGAGAGGGCTTTGTCACGTAGCGCTAGGAAAGATTTAGTCCCAGGTCAGCGCTCCACCGGTTTGATAATCCGTCACACGGGTTTCAAAGAAGTTCTTCTCTTTCTTCAAGTCCATGATTTCAGACATCCATGGGAATGGGTTTTTAACGCCCGGGTACTGCTCGCTCAAACCAATTTGCGCCAGTCGGCGGTTGGCAATGAACTGCAGGTACTCTTCCATCATGTTGGCATTCATGCCCAGAACACCGCGTGGCATGGTGTCTCGCGCATAGCCTACTTCCAGCGTGGTGCCTTCCAAGATCATCTCCCGAGCCGATGCCTGCATCTCGTCGTCCCACAGATGCGGGTTTTCGAGCTTGATCTGGTTGATCACGTCGATGCCGAAGTTCACGTGCATAGACTCATCGCGCAGAATGTACTGGAACTGCTCCGAGGTGCCGGTCATCTTGTTGCGACGCCCCATGGACAAGATCTGGGTGAAGCCGCAGTAGAAGAAGATACCTTCCAGTACGCAGTAGTAGGCGATCAGGTTCTTCAGCAGGGTCTTGTCCGTGTCAACGGTGCCGGTGGTGAAGCCTGGATCGTTGATCTCCTTCGTGTACTTGAGTGCCCAAGAGGCTTTTTCTGCCACCGTGGGAACTTCGTGATACATGTTGAAGATCTCGCCCTCGTCCATGCCGAGGGATTCAATACAGTACTGATAGGCGTGGGTGTGAATGGCTTCTTCAAAGGCCTGACGCAGCAGGTATTGGCGGCACTCTGGGTTGGTGATCAACCGGTAGATGGCCAGTACCAAGTTGTTGGCGACCAGTGAGTCTGCGGTTGAGAAGAAACCAAGACTGCGCTTAACAATGGTGCGCTCGTCGTCACTTAGACCGTCTTCCGATTTCCACAGCGCGATGTCTGCGGTCATATTCACTTCTTGCGGCATCCAGTGATTGGCGCAGCCATCCAGATACTTTTGCCAAGCCCAGTCGTATTTGAACGGTACCAGCTGGTTCAGGTCTGCCCGGCAGTTGATCATGGCCTTTTGGTCCACGGTCACGCGCTCGGTGCTAACCGGCTCATCGGCCACGACAGGGGCTGGCGCAGCCGTTTCTTGTTCTGCCGCAGCTTGTCTTTCAGCAGCGGCTTTTCGCTCTGCTGCCG
>CACMHG010000049.1 GCA_902613475.1 K189A clade bacterium | reverse complement strand
TGAATCACTTTGCCAGGTAGCGAGCCGATATAGGTGCGACGATGCCCCCGAATCTCAGCTTCGTCGCGCACGCCGCCGAGGGCCATGCGAACAAATTTCCGATTGGTCGCCTTAGCAATGCTCTCGCCCAGGCTGGTTTTTCCTACACCTGGAGGACCCACCAGACACAAAACTGGGCTCTTCGATTTTGACACGCGGTTCTGGACAGCCAAGTATTCAATAATGCGCTCTTTCACTTCGGTCAAACCGTAGTGATCTGCGTCTAGGATTTCCTGTGCCGCCGCCAGATCCTTGCGCACCCGGCTTCGCTTACTCCAAGGGATATTTAACATCCAATCAACGAAGCTTCGAACGACCGTCGCCTCGGCCGACATGGGCGCCATATTTTTGAGCTTGTTTAACTCGGTTTGCGCTTTCTCCTTGGCCTCAGTCGGCATGCCTGCGGCCTCTATTTTGGACTGCAGAGCGTCCATCTCTGAAGCAGAGTCATCGCCCATTTCTTTCTGAATAGCCTTCATCTGCTCATTCAGGTAATAGTCGCGTTGGCTTTGTTCCATCTGCTTCTTAACGCGACCTCGAACCTGTTTTTCTACCTGCTGCAACGCAAGCCCAGCGTCCATTAGTCCAAGCAAGCGCTCCATACGCTGTTTCACCTCGACGGTCTCAAGCACACGCTGACGGTCGTGCATCTCCAAGGACATTTGGGCCGCCATGGTGTCCATAAGACGCGATGGATCGTCTAACCCAGATAGAGAGGCAAGTACTTCCTGAGGGATCTTTTTGTTGCCCTGTGCGAACTGCTCAAAATGCGTCAACAAAGAGCGGACAATGGCGTCAGCTTCGCGGGGTTCGATTTCCAGCTCTGGGTAAACTTCGACTTCCGCGCGAATGAAATCATGGGAAAAGTCGATTTCTTTTACCGCCGCGCGGCTGCCGCCTTCTACCAGCACCTTCACAGTGCCGTCCGGTAACTTAAGGAGCTGGAGGATCGTCGCAACGGTGCCCATGTTGTAAAGATCATCGGAACCGAGGTCGGTTTTTTCCGAGTCTTTTTTTGCCACCAGGAATATCTGTTTGTCGTCAGCCATCGCAGAGTCAAGTGCTACGATGGAACTCTTCGTGCCGACGAACAGCGGGTGTACGCCGTGAGGGAAAACCACCATGTCGCGCAATGGCAGGACGGGCAACAGTTCTCGCTTGGTTTCAGACATAAATAGCGCTCGTAGTGGGGTTGGTGATGCACACTATAACGACAAGTGTGCTCCGCGCGTCGAGATGTCTGAGTCGCGTAGAGGTATCCGCCGATTCATCCAAGTAGCTGACTATTACTAAGAATTGCCTTCCTTGGGAGCGGCTTGATCGATGTTCTCGTAGATCAACATCGGTGAACTCTCACCGTTGATCACACTCTCATCGATCACCACTTTGCTGACAGACTCAGACCCTGGCAAGTCATACATGGTGTCGAGTAGTACGGATTCAAGTATCGAACGAAGCCCTCGTGCACCGGTTTTCCGCTCCGTTGCCTTTGCCGCAACGGCCTGCAATGCATCTTCTCGAAAGTCGACTTCCACGCCTTCCATCTCAAACAGCTTCGAGTACTGCCGGGTCAGAGAGTTTTTCGGCTCGGTCAATATGCGCACTAGCGCGTCGTTATCCAATTCACCCAGGGTTGCCACCACTGGCAGTCGACCGACGAACTCTGGAATCAAGCCATAGCGAACTAGATCCTCAGGCTCCAACGTTTGCAGGGTTTCGCCAATCGTACTTTTGTCCGATTCGCCTTTAACCTGGGCACCAAAGCCCATACCTGACTTGTCCGACCGGTCGCTAATCACTTTATCCAGTCCAGCAAAGGCACCGCCGCAGATAAACAAGATCTTGGACGTATCAACCTGCAGGAACTCCTGTTGCGGATGTTTGCGACCACCCTGTGGTGGCACTGAGGCTACGGTGCCTTCGATTAGCTTGAGCAGCGCTTGTTGCACACCCTCACCTGATACATCTCGCGTTATCGACGGGTTGTCCGACTTGCGGGAAATCTTGTCAATCTCGTCAATGTAGACGATACCGACTTGCGCGCGCTCAACGTCGTAGTCGCACTTTTGCAGCAGCTTTTGAATAATATTCTCGACGTCCTCACCCACATAGCCCGCTTCGGTAAGCGTTGTTGCATCAGCTATGGTGAAAGGAACATCCAGCAGGCGCGCAAGTGTTTCAGCCAGCAGCGTTTTACCGCAGCCCGTCGGGCCAATCAGGAGGATATTGGATTTAGATAATTCGACATCATCTTTTTTGGCACTGTAGTTGAGGCGCTTGTAGTGGTTGTACACCGCCACGGCGAGCACTTTCTTCGCCTGATCCTGACCAATGACGTACTCGTCTAGGATTTCTTTGATCTCAGTGGGAACGGGCAGCTTTGCCGCTTCTCCGCTTTGTGCCGCTTCCGAAACTTCCTCGCGAATGATGTCGTTACATAATTCGACGCATTCATCGCAAATAAAGACCGAAGGTCCTGCTATCAGTTTCCTAACTTCGTGCTGACTTTTGCCGCAGAAAGAGCAGTAAAGCAGCTTTCCTGAATCGTCGCCTTTGCCACCTTCTTCTGACATATCTTCCTCTTGACTATGTGGCTCATACGAACCACCAATAAGTGACGGACTTTGACGTCATTTACATTGCTTCGAGACGGCGCTTTTTGCAACCCCGAATAGATCGCCGCTCATTGCTGCTGGGCTTTATATCTTCTCGAGTTGAATCCTCAACCCAGACAGCAAGCTTAGGTTTCGCTGTTACTTGTCCTGCTGACCTGCACCGAATCGACCAACCCATATTCTTTGGCTTGCTCGGGACTCATCCAAAAATCTCGATCTGTGTCGTTGGCGACACGTTCTATATCCTGGCCAGTATGCTCCGCAATGATCTTATTCAGTCGCTCTCGCGCTAGCAGTATTTCTTGGGCCTGGATTTCAATGTCTGCCGCTACGCCTCGTGAGCCGCCGGCAGGCTGATGAAGCATCATGCGAGAATTGGGCAGCGCCATACGCTTTCCTGGCGCGCCCGCGGCGAGCAGAAAGGCCCCCATGCTCGCTGCTTGACCAACGCACAACGTGCTTACCTGAGGCCGAATGAACTGCATGGTGTCGTAAATTGCCAGACCGGCCGTAACCGAACCGCCGGGAGAGTTTATGTAGAGATTAATATCTTTGTCGGGGTTTTCCGATTCAAGGAACAGCATCTGCGCCACGATCAGGTTAGCCATGTGATCTTCCACAGGGCCTACCATGAATATGATTCGCTCTTTCAACAGACGGGAATAGATATCGAAGGCGCGTTCTCCCCGTGCGGTCTGTTCAACCACCATGGGTACCATGCCGAGGCCTGTAATCGGTGCCATACTCGACTCTCCTATTTCATTCATTCTGTTTCCTCTTTCCTTCCTTCACCGCCCGTTTTCGGGAATCAGTTCAGTAGTCTTATTACTTGGACTCATCATCCTCGGCCGTGGCCTCTTCAGCGTCCTCTGTGTCCTTACCCGCATCAGTTTTTGCGTCAGATGCGGAGTCTCCATCGCTCTCCATGCCGTCGGCATCTTCCTGCGGCGGCGCAATCGCGGCACCACTGATCACATCGGCGTAGCTCGCTAGGACTTCTTCAATGTTGGCTGCTGACAATATGTGGTCGACTACCTGATCTTCAAGCACCGACATCTCGATATTGCTCATTTGCTCTGGATTGCCGCGATACCACTCAATCACTTGATCGGGTTCACCATATGGTGCCGCTAGTTCTTCCAACTTAGCGTCAACTTTCTCAGAGTCTGCCTTCAAGCTGGCGCTGCTGATGACTTCATTCACAATCAAGCCAACTTTTACCCTCTTCTCCGCTTGATCTTGGAACAGCGCGTCGGGCAAATCCAAACTTTGTGCTTGGCCCGGCGGCATTTGAAACTGGCTCATCATCTGATCCTTGAGTACATGGATTTCTCGATGAACGATGTCAGCCGGCACAGCAAATTCATGTAATTCCGCTAAAGAGTCCATAACCTGCTGTTTTACTTGATTTTTCTGAGCGCCCTCTAGCTCGCGCTGCATGTTGTTGCGTACTTCTTCTCGAAACGCGGCTTCCCCGCCCTCTTCAATGCCGAACTTGGCATAAAACTCATCATCTAGGTCTGGAAGCTTGCGCTCGTTAACCTCTATGACCTTGACCGTAAATTGAACCGTCTTTCTCTGCAGTTCTTCCGCGCGATAATCCTCAGGAAAGACCGCATCAAAGGTCTTCTCTTCACCCGCACCGAGACCTACAACACCCTGATCGAAATCTTCGATCATTTGTCCCTGACCTAGGGTAAAAGCCATACCTTCGCCGCAGGCTTCCTCAACTCGCTCACCATCAAGTTCACCGGTGAAATCGACCTTGACCTGATCCCCATCCTCAGCCGGTCGCTCCGCAGCTTCTTGGGTTGCATGCTGATCGCGCAGCCGCTCAATCATGTTCTCAAGATCTGCGTCCTCAATTTGCGCCGAAGGTCGCTTCACATTGACCTTTTCAAAATTCACCAATTCAATGGTGGGGAATACATCGAAGGTCGCCGTGAATTCAAAGTCCACGCCTGGATCCATTTTCACGACATCTAGCTTAGGCGAACTGGCTGGATTCATATCCTCTTGCTGCACCGCAGTCATGAAACTGCTCTGCATCATCTCGCCGGCTACCTCTGCTCTCACCGAATCACCGAAGCGACGTCTGACTTCTTTCATGGGTACCTTGCCGGCACGAAAACCCGGCAGCTTTACCTGTCCTGCCGCTGCCTGAAGGCGGCTGGTAATCTGCTGCTCGAAAGTATCGCTATCTATAGCAATGGTGAGGCGGCGTTCTAGGCCTGTCAGTGTTTCAATGGATACATTCATACTTTTGATGTTCGACTCTGGGTAATTAATTTGCTTGGAGACTAGATGTATTGATGATTCCTGCGTCGTCTCGCTTTGAAGTCGTCAAAGGTTGGTGATTCAGGACCGGAAGGTTTCTAGCACTGCGCGTTCAAGCCGCAAATTATGCCTTAACTGATGTGAAAAAGGTGCTCAATTGGGCTTTTTCAACTAACGCAGGAACCGGTCCGATTCTTAAAACCTCACGGGCCGGTTCATCGCTAGTTTGTTATTCACCACTTACAAGACCGCGGCCGTTAGTTCGACGTCAGCAAACTGCCAAGCTTTTTCGAAATGCACCTGCACCTCATCTGCTTGGTCATTTTTGTCCTGAGCGCGTAGAGATTGCATCAATCCGAACATAGACCAACCATTGTGCGGATAAAGCTCCAAGTCACGCCGAAATACCGCCTCGGCTCCTTGTGCATCACCACTCGCCATCATTGCCGCACCCAGGGATTGCCTGGTTGGGTAGTACCAAAATGGTGGCTCGGTATAGGGCAAGGAATCCTGTTGCTCTACCGCAGCTGAGAAATGCGTGATCGCCTGAAGGTAGGAACCACTTCGGTATGCTATTTCACCGCGCAAAAGCTCAATAGCGATACCAACAAGCAGCGAACCAGGGTAATCGCGGCTGTCCAAAAAGCGGACCGAAACGTCGTCCTGCAGGGGCACAAGCGCGTCGAGTTCGCCTTTCGCAAGGTCGCCCTCTCCCTTGGCTGCATAAGCAACGCCGCGAGCGTAGTGCCAAACAGACTTGGCAAATATGAAGCCTTCATGGGGATGGGGCTCCCGTAAAATGTCGTCCCATCTGCCAAACCGCACCAGGGACAGCAACGGTACCGTGCGGAAAAATTCAACGGTTGGAAAAGCCTGCACCTGCTCGACCCGCACATTGGCAACCACGCGGCGAGCACTTTCTATGCTCAAGGCACTTTGCCCCTGCATCGTTGCCGCCGACCAGAGGAAATGAATGTTGTGGGGATAATATAGAGCTGGATAAAAACCTTGCGCATTACAGGCGGCAATGTAGGCCTCGTCAACGTCTGCTGCACGCTGGTTCGCCAATGCCGCGTCGTTGTAGCGACCGACTCGATAGTAAATGTGTGAGGGCATATGCACGAGATGGCCTGCGCCGGGCACTAGGTTTGCCAAGCGGTCAGCCGCAGCCTCAGCACGACCTGGATCATTTGACGCTTCCAGTGCGTGAATATAGAGATGTAGCGCCAAGGGATGGTCAGGTTCGGCCTCTAAGACTCGATCCAGGGATTCGATCACCGCTGATGTTTCTGGCTTCGCGATCCCGTCATCCGACCAGTAGTTCCAAGGCATGGTATTCATGAGCGACTCTGCATAAATAGAGGCTGCCGTCATGTCTTCCGGGTATTGCTTCGCAACCTTGCCCATTGCTTGCGCCCAAGCTCTATCATGTGGCTCACGATCAGTCTCCGGCTGACCGTTGTAGCGGGTTGCAAGAGCTTCAATATAGGCTTGTTCGCGGGGCGTGGCGTTAGCTTTTAGCGCCAGCGCTTGCTGTAGTGCACTAAAGGCAGCCTCACGCTCTGCCGCAGACATGATCACCTTGCCCTTGCTGGTGACATTGATATTGGGTCCCGTGGCTAGTGCCTCACCCCAAAAACACATCGCGCAGGATGGGTCTAGGGTTTGAGCCGCACGAAAACTGCGAATAGATTCGGCGTGATTGAAAGCGAAAGCTAAAACCATCCCCTGATTAAAATAGCGCTGGGCATCCGCGTTTTGAGTGGTTATGGGCATTTCGTAGTCGCTCATGCCATCGAACAAAGGTGCGCCCGCACGCTCTACCAGCGCGGCCGTGGTATCCGTCGAAGCCTCACTACCTTGAGATGTATCCACCTTTTGCTCGCCGCAAGCTGCAACCAACAGTAATGCTATGGCAGGCAAAATACGCAAAGAGATCGAATTCATATGTTCTCCATTGGTCTTTTTCTTTGGCAAGAGATTAGCAGCTTTCCCGATCTAGTTGACTCCTTCTGAGCTGACCCAGAAGTGTCGATCAGCGGGCTTTCGGCAGACCCCATAACTGCGGGGTGTGAGAACAACACAGGCCTTGGATCTAGGCGAATTGACTGCAGGAGAACAGGGCTGCATTGCGCAATGGATTGCGCGCCAAAGCGCTGTGGAGATTGCTCCAAGCGAGATGCGAGATCTTGGGTAGCCGGCGAGCTAACAGAGAAAGACGAGCCGAGCTGTCACGACACTGCATACCGTAAGATTGGCTTTCGCGGCGTATACGATGACTCAGTAACCTACGCCGCAAGTTCTACTAAGGCCGCCAGTTAATGCTGAACCTTGCATTGATCGACTCTCCTACGGTCACTTGGTGGGTACTGTGGGCGTTGGGGAAATAGAGTTCGTCCGCCACATTGTCGACATTCAGCTGCACACTGAGATCCTCTGTCAGATCGAAGTATATGGCTGCGTCTATTCGCGTATAGCTGGGCAATAAAGCGCTGTTGCTGTTGTTGATGAAACTCTCGTCTTGGTGAGTCAGACCCAGACCAAGGTCTACGCTTGGCGAGACTTGATATGTGGTCCACAGCGACACCATGTGCCTAGGCAGCTCTCGCGGCCGCAAGCCCGTCGAGCCCTCACGGTTCACCTGTTCACCGTCCAGATAACCGTAGCCTGCGCTCAGCCCCCAGCGATCATTAATTTGACCTTGTATCTGTGCCTCAAATCCTTGAATGGTGGATTCGATAACGTCAAGCGTGGAGGGGTCATTGTCTGCGACCTGAGGCGAGATTTTCTCAATTTCAAAAACAGCGGCAGTAAGGTGCAGTCGATTCGTCACATTCCACTTAAACCCTGCCTCTACATTTGAGTAGGTATCTGGATCAAGCTGATTGTTAGAGCCATTGATATTGGCAAACTGCTCGCCGCTGCGCGGTAAAAAGGATTCGCTGTAGCTTGCGTAAAGCGACATGTTCTCCTTAGGTTTGTAAATAATGCCTAATCGTGGGGAGATCTCGTCGTCTTTTCTCTGGCGGGTCTCATCAGCAGGCACGTTGAGCACCGAAATCTCGAAATCGTCAAAGCGTCCACCAAGTACGACACTTAGTTGCTGAGTCAGCGAAATCTCGTCCTGGACATAGAAAGAAAATACTTTGATATCGACATGGGTGTCGTCGTTCAGATCTCGATTGAAGTCGTTGCGTGTCGCACTGCCGACAGCGTTGGTTCCAACACCTGCAGATAAAGGTATCGGCCTTGCGATGACAAAAATTTCGTTGTCGTCTTGGGTAGTATCCCAATATGCATTAAATCGATCCTGATCTGATGCCGTATCGATGCGCTCGACACCAACGAGCAGCGTATGTTCAACCATCCCGGTGATCACCTCGGTCACTAAATCCCCGGAAAGGATCAAATTATGACGTTGAGTCGTGTCGACGTAGCCATCTAAGGTTACTTGGTTAGGGGTGCTGTCTTGCGAGTACGATGACGCATAGAAGTTCTGGTACGCCTTGTCGTAGTCGCCGTAAAAAGCACTAATATTGAGCTTGGTATTTGCAGAAAAACGATGTTGGAGCAATCCCCTAACCAGATGCGCATCCAACGTTGACG
>CACMHG010000048.1 GCA_902613475.1 K189A clade bacterium | reverse complement strand
TTTTTGCGCCGGATCGCAGGATTCCGATCAGACGGTAGCTGCCTCTCTTCCGCAATCGTCTCGCATCATATTTGTGCAGCCGTTGCAGTCCTTGGCCGATGCCCTCATCGTCGAAAAGTCTGTCGAGCTGATACGTGGGACACAGCAAAGCAGTTGGCCTAACTCGCCTTTTGAGCCGCAGGGCATCAAGGATTGGCAGATGCCGAGCAGCTTGCTCTCGTTAGCCAAGGGCGTGGCTGGTCGAATCACGATGCGCGGCATTCCAACCGCACTGAGCACACTGCTAGAGGCGCCTCAATCAGCGCGTCAAGAGATTATCCTCGTGCCCGTCTGTGTTTTCTGGGGTCGCTCCCTATCTGCCAAGGACAGCTTCATCAGAGCCCTAACGTCAGATCAGCGCCAGGCAACCGCAGGCTTTAAGCGTCTGCTCGGTCTGATCTTTAACCGAGGCGATGTGCACGTTTGCTTTGGTAATCCGATCCCCCTAGAGGGTTTAGCCACCCATGATCGAGGCACTGACTATGCGCGTAGGCGCGCAGCCCGTCTGCTGCGTATGCGCTTCAAAGCCATGCAATTCGTGACTTTGGGGCCCGACCACTCCCACCGACGCACATTACTGAATCAAGTTGTCAAAGCCCCGAGAGTCAGAAAAACGATTCAAACCATTGATGCTGCGCAATCTCGCAGCAAGCCCGGCCGCCAAACAAGACTCAGTCAAAAAGCCTATCGGATGGCGAAGACTATTGCGTCAGACCTGACCTATAGCACCATTCGTCTGTTTTTGATTTTTCTCACGTGGTTCTGGAAGCGCATTTACAGCGGCGTCAATATTCGCGGCCTGGATAGTGTTCGAGAACTAAACGATACCCACACGCTTGTCTATGTCCCGACGCATCGCAGTCATATTGATTATCTCGTGCTCAGTTACCTGCTGTACACCAAGGGCATCATGCTGCCGCATATTGCAGCTGGCGATAACCTGAACCTTCCCGTGGTCGGTCGCCTATTGCGTCAGGGTGGTGCCTTTTTTATGCGCCGTAGCTTTCGCGACGACCCGCTGTATACGGCCGTTTTTGAAGAGTACCTGTACCGGGTTCTATCTGCCGGCCACAGCATCGAGTTCTTTCCTGAGGGCGGCCGCAGCCGCAGTGGGCGGCTGCTAACACCCAAATACGGGCTGTTGAAGCTGTGTTTGGGGCATCAGCAGCGCGGTTTAGCCAAGCCTCTTGCCTTCGTGCCCATCTATTTTGGTTATGAGAAAGTCGTCGAGGGAGCCAGCTATCTGAGAGAGCTGCGTGGCAGTGCGAAACAACAAGAACGGCTATCTGACCTGATTACCAACATTAACGTCACACGACAAAATTTTGGCACCCTGCAAGTCAATGTCGCCCCGCCCATCAAGCTCGACGAGTGGCTAAGCGATCATCACGCGCTGCAGGCCTCGAGTGATGACAAGGTGATCGCCCTTGGACAATCCATTATGCGCAGCATTAATGAGCGCGCGAGCATCAACCCCGTTAATTTGGTGGCACTGGCCATCACCCAGCGAACCCACCTGACGATGCCCGATGATGCCCTGGGCGGCCAGGTCGCCTGTTTTCGGCAGCTAGCCCGAAGACTGCACGGCGATGCGATCCTCACCTCGAACGTCGAAAGCGGCGGCGACATTATCGATCAGGTGGCGGCTCTTGGCTTCATTAAGCGACAGACTGATGAACCCTGGGTCAGCTGCAATTCGTCTGCTGCCACGCTGTTGACTTGGTATCGCAACAATGTTCTGCATCTGTTTGCCGCACCTTCTCTGGTTGCCCTACTGGTCAGTCGCGCCAAGGCAGGTATTCAAGAACGGCACCTGGCAGAGCAGTGTCGCATCATTTATCCATTCATCGCTCAAGAGCTCACGATCAACGAAGCATTAGCCTTAGAACCAGTACTTCAAGCATTGAGCGGCATGGGGCTAATCACCCGCAGGGACGGCTATCTGCGACCCGCCAGCAAGCCTGGAGAGCCCTACACCCAGCTAGCCCAGCTCAGCACCTTGTTGCTGGAAATGCTGCAGCGCCTCTATGTCGTTATTTGCATTGCCGATCAGGCGTCATTAGAGCGGGAGGAACTGAGGTCTATAAGCCAAGCGTCAGCGCGCAAACTTGCTCGCCTATTCGGTCTGCAGGGCGCAGAGTTTTCCGAGGACCGTCTGTTTGATCTCTTCATTGATGGGCTGATCAGCAAACAGTACCTGTCGATCGACGAGCGAGACCGACTCATCGCATCATCGCTTTTGCAGCAGGTTGCCGAACAAGCCGCAGAACAAGTGATTGAGCCCGCCATTCATCAGGCGCTGCTGAGAGTCGTTGCCAGTGAGCTGGAAAAACGCGGGCCCTCAAGCACCTAAATCTGCGGTCGAGCCAGACCCTTGTAGACGTCAAATCGCACGCTCTTAGCCTTAATTTCAAAATCCGGCCGCTCGAGCACGCTATCTTTTAAACGGCGCTTGAGGACGACACGCCCCCTACAGTGCTGCTTAGAAAGGGCTAACAAGGGTAATAAATCATCGTGATCAGTCTGAGAGGACTCTGTGAGCTCGCGCAAATGCTGTAGCCCTCGATTAGGCAGGGCGCGTTTATTGGTTGGCGGAAACATCGGGTCGAGCAATATCACATCCCAGGGGTCTTCCTGCTTAGCGCCATCCCCAAGCAAGTGTGACGCATCGGCACACAGGGTTTCGGCATTGCTAAGGTGTCTTGCTCGCTCTTCTAGCATGATCCACACCAACCGATGTCTTTCGATCAAGCTCACATGAGCGCCCATCTGAGCGAGCAGCAATCCATCGCTCCCAAATCCGGCACAGGCGTCCAGGACACGCTGTCCGTCAAGATTCATACCGCAGGCGCGCACTAAATCCGTCGGCGCCCGGCTTCGTACACGCCGCTGGATATCCTCGTCGGATGGCTGAAACGCAGTAGCGTAGCCCGGCATGCACAGCCACATACCTCTGTGATCAAAAAACAGTGCGGGTTGGCTGACAGTCGGAGCTGCCGGCATCGAAACCAGCTGACACCAAGGGGCATAGCGCTGTGCATCCTCGGTCAATTCAGGATGGTGATAAAGCACGCAGAGATCATGGGTCATCGGATATTGGTCGCCTAAGGTGCGACCTTCTGCCACGGTGAATCTCCCTCAACATAGATCGGCAAGGCCTCGCTCGGCGGTCGCGACAAACCCCTTTCGTGCATCTGCCGAGTGATGTCGAGCATGGCCAAAGCACTCAATTCCACGTCGGATCCGTGATTAAAGCGAACACCCTTTTCAAGCCACTGTGGGCGCGGCCCAAGGCCCTGTAAGCCCTCGTTGGTTTGCGCCACATCATCAAGCCATCCCGGACGCTGCGTATATAGCCGATCCTCGAATTGCACGTGTGGCACCCCATCTGTGTCGACTTCGTACATCGCCAGGTAAAAGGCGTCGGCACGGCTTGGAACAACCGTTAGCCAGTGTCCAGGGCTGACCTGACCGGCCCGCATAGCGCTGCGCAGCAGAATTTCTGAGCCCGGCATGGGTACGACAAGGCTGTCGCTTGCTAGGCCGACACCCTGAGCGATAGAAGCGGCAATTCTAACCCCAGTAAACGAACCTGGGCCGGCACCAAAGCCGATCAACTGCGTATCACGCGGCGTAGCGCCCGCCTGCTTGTAAAGACGATCGAGCATGGGCAGTACCTGCTCGTTATGGCGGCGCAGCGACCGTTCGTGCTCGCTCAGCACGCGATCATCTACCGCCAGTGCTAGGCTACAATGCGCTGTAGATGTCTCAATACAAAGGGTGACGGTCATTGCCAAAGCATAGCCAACCAATGGATCTGGAGGAAGCGCGAGCAACTTTGTTTGCCACACTCAGCCGCGTTTCACATACCGAGAGCATTCCCCTAGCCGAGGCCTTGGGCCGCGTAACGGCAGAACCCGTTTACGCTCAGCTGTCCTTGCCACCCTTCCCCGCCTCCGCCATGGACGGCTACGCTGTACGACGCGAAGATTTCGGACAAAAAGAGCCGCTGCGCCTTATTGGTCAAAGTCTCGCCGGGCATCCATTTCACGGCCGTGTGGGTACCGGTGAATGCGTGCGCATTTTTACCGGGGCAGTTGTTCCTGAAGGGGCCGATCTCATTATCCTGCAGGAGCGCCTAGCGGTGGCCGGACAGGACGATGGTGAATCCGTGCACTTTGAAGATCATGAACCGGACGAAAGCTTCATCCGACGGGTTGGCAACGATGTGGAGAAGGGTCAAATCATCTGCGACGCGGGCGACAGGCTAACTCCCCTTACTCTCGGCTCACTGGCCTCGGCGGGCGTGAGTTGTATTGAGGTAGTCCGCAAGGTGCGGGTCGGCATTTTCTCTAGCGGTGACGAGCTCCGTGACCCAGGTACGCCGCCTGAGGCCTTGGCGCTTGGGCAAATTTACGACTCCAATGCTTTCACCCTTGCCAATCTACTTCAGCATTTACCGGTAGATCTGGTCCCGCTGCAGCGTCTGGCCGATGATGAGGAGGCTGTAGGAAAGGCACTTGCCGATGCGGCAGAGCGCTGCGACATGCTGATAACCAGTGGCGGCGTTTCAGTCGGAGATGCGGACTTTATTGGTGCCACCATCGCACGACTCGGTCAGCTCGCGTTCTGGAGGCTCAATCTAAAACCCGGCAAGCCACTGGCCTTCGGATCTATCGGCGACTGTTGGATTTTTGGCTTACCGGGTAATCCGATATCCACTATCGTTACCTGTTTGCTATTGGTTAAGCCAAGCCTGCAGATATTGTGTGGTACTCGGCCCTCAGCCCTACTGCGCATCGATGCTGAAATGGCGACGCAGATTTCTCATCGGCCCGGGCGAGCTGAGTATCAACGCGGCGTCTATAAACAGAGCGACGAGAGTGGCGCCATAGAGGTCAGGCATACGGGTGACCAAGGGTCCAACCGCCTCAGTACTTTTAACGGTGCAAACTGCTTGATCGAGATCCCTAAAGAAAGCGCCGATTTACCCGTTGGCAGCCGCGTAAGCATTCTGCCATTAAGTGATTTGCTAGGCTGATCGGCTAATTCGCCTCACCCAGGCCGAGGGCAATGGCGGCCTGGATGTCTTCCACTGCCCCGCTGCCGTCGATTTCTAGGTACTTGATCTGACCCTTGCCTCGATAAAACTCTACAAGGGGCTGTGTTTGTTCGTAGTACACGGACAAACGTTCACGCACCGTGGCTTCGGTATCGTCCTCACGCTGCTGCAGTGCCTCGCCGGTGACGTCATCAACACCATCTTGCTCGGGCGGGTTATAAACCACGTGATAGACGCGACCGGATCCAGGGTGCACCCGCCGTCCAGTAATACGCTTGATAAGCTCTTCGTCCACCACCTGAATTTCGACCACCGCGTCGATGGGAATATTCGCATCATCCATGGCCTGTGCTTGGGGGATCGTGCGGGGAAAACCATCGAAAAGAAAACCATTGGCACAGTCGTCTGCCTGAATACGCTCTTTGACGAGATCGATGATGATGTCGTCTGATACCAAGGCACCTGAGTCCATGACGGCCTTGACGCGCTGGCCAAGCTCACTGCCGGAGCCTATGGCCGCGCGGAGCATGTCGCCGGTAGATATCTGCGGTATCCCAAGAGAATCCTTTATGAACTGTGCCTGAGTGCCCTTACCAGCGCCGGGTGGTCCTAACAAAATAATTCTCACAAAATTCTCCTATGCCCTACCGTATTGGGCGGCTTGCCGTCGGTGCCTATTGGCCACTAGAAAACGAAGCCGGGTACTCTAACCGAAACAGGGTCCTTGGAAACGCACTATTGCCCATGAGGTGCAGATCAGATTCAGGGCACGTATCGCACTACTTGTACAACGCCGCGCAAGTAGCACAAGTGACTGAGTAATTCCAAACAGGCGAGCCAGTCAGAAATTTGCACTTCAACCTTGATCAGCGCCAGCTCCTCCTCAAGCACCTCGCCTGAGGCTTTGGCGATGGGTAAACCTTGATCAGCCAATAGGGTCGTAATATCACGCAGCAGGCTCTCTCTATTTTTTGCCGTAATCTGGAAACCACAGCGGGCGGGATAGTGGGGTATTTTCTCGGGCTCAACCTCCCGCCACAGACCTAGAGATTCTGCCAGGCCTCGCTCGGTTAGCATGCGATTCGCCAGGGAAATATAGCTGTGCTGACCGAGAGCAACCGCCACAAAAAACGCCTCGGTGTCCTGATAGTCCAGCAGTTTGGCGATGTGCTCGAAGCCAGACTCATCCAGAGTAGCCGCCCCAACACCAGTCAGTACGTTTTGCAAAATACTCTTGCCGCGTCTGGCGCTTTTCAGCTGACTGTCGCTGCGAAAGTATGCCGCCACACTTGCCTTTGCGCGGTGTGTCCGCATGAAACCAAGACGCGGCTCTAGCCAGGCCCGGTGCGGCCGAACTGGGCCGCCTGATACGATCTCAACCTGTTCACCCGTCTTTAGAGGTCTGCGTATGGGCGCTAATTCGCCATCAATATAGCCACCGGTGCAGGTATGGCCTAGTTCCGTATGAATGCGATAGGCGAAGTCCAGCACGGTTGCTCCTGCAGCTAAATCCAGCACATGACCTCTCGGCGTCGACACGTAAATCCTGTCTTCCGCCACTCGCTGAGCCAGCAGGTCGGGCAAGCTTTCAATGCCGTCTAGGGTCTCATGCCAATCGATAACTTGTCGCAACCAGCCCATCTTCTCTGCATATCCGCTAGCGTCAGGCTCATCGCTGCCTTCCTTATAGGCCCAGTGCGCGCAGACGCCCAACTCAGCGTTCTCATGCATCTCCCGAGTGCGTATTTGCACCTCGAGGGATCGTCCATCATCAAACGTTATCGCGGTATGAATGCTTTGATATCCGTTTTCCTTGGGTACAGCGATGTAGTCATCAAACTCACTAGGTACGTGGGACCACGTACTGTGAATGATGCCGAGAGCCGCGTAACAACTGGCCAAGTCGAAGACGATGATCCTTACCGCTCTGACATCGTGAACATCCTCCAGAGCAATACCCTTGGACTGCATCTTGCGCCAGATGCTGAATATGTTTTTTGCTCGACCTTTGACCGTGCCGGAGATACCGGCCTTGGCGAGTTGCCCCTGAATCACCTCTACCAGTTCGCCGACCTGCGCTTCGCGCTCTTGTCTGCGACGCTTCAGCTGTTTAGCAATGCCCAGATAAATGTCTTCGCGCAAATAGCGCAACGACAGATCCTCGAGCTCCCACTTGAGCTGCCACATGCCCATACGATTGGCCAACGGCGCAAAAATACTCGCCGCCTCCCGTGCAATCTTCTGCTGCCTAGCTTCGTCGTAGTCTTTGGCATATCTCAGTGCCTGGACGCGCTCCGCCAGCTTGATCACCGCGACCCTAAAGTCCTGAATCAGCGAAACCATCATGCGCTTAATATTCTCTATCTGACGACCTTCCTCGCCAGCAAGCGTCGGGGCATCGGATACTTCCAAAAGACTTGATGCCGCCAAAGAAGCGACGCTGACACACAGCTTTGCGGGTTGTTCCCCAATACGCTGATGCAGGTTTGCCTCATCAAATAAACTCCTTCGAAAGCCTGGGTAGGCCATCGCCGCGAGCACAGCAGAATGGTCGAGACGAAGTTCCGCAACCATTTCTGCAAGCTCGAGACTCTGTAACAGCAAGCCATCACCGAAATCCGACAGCCAGCTGGCGGTTTCCACTATGGGTTCGAGCTTCAGTCGATCATGTCCCTGGATTAGCCGATCACTCCATAGTGCGATATCTATGTTGCCGTCTGCCCCTTTGGGGACTGCAGAACTAACGCTTACCATTTAACAATCATCCTGCTGTCGTGATGCGGGTTTGATATAAGCCATTGGGTCGAATAATAGGATTAATACGGGGTTCGGTTTGCGGCTCAATCTGAGTCTCCATGAGAGGCCAGGCCGACTCTTAACTAAACGGCTTAACTTGACGGCTTAACTACACGGCTAAACCTAACGAGAGAATAACCCCACGGTTTCAACGTGTGCGGTGCCGGGGAACATATCGTACACGCCCACTTGCTGTAGTACATAGCCAGACGCGGCAAGCACCTTGGCATCTTCGGCAAAAGTGACGGGATTACATGAGACGTAAACGACTTTTTGCAACGACTCAACCTGTACCCAGGAGTCCAGATTCGGACCTGCGCCGCTCCTTGGCGGATCCAGTATCAATGCCTTGGGCGTGGCCTCAAGCTTAGACCAAATAGCTTGACCTTTGCCCGCATCCCCATATAGGTTCGCCGCAAAAAATCGGCAATCGCTCGCCAACGCATTATCACCAGCATTGGCCTTAGCTCTTTCAACGGCCTCTTCGCTGGCCTCCACACCCACCGCCCGCTTACCCGCCCTCGCTAGTGGCAGAGTAAAGTTCCCTATCCCGCAGAACATGTCGAGTACCGGTTCTCCCTTAACTGGTGCGAGGTACCCCATCACCGTGCGCACCAACTCACGATTCATCAGCGCGTTCACCTGGGTGAATTGGTGAGGATAAAAACCAAGGGTCACACCGTATTCGGGTATCTGATAGTGCAGCAACCGCATGGCTAGGTTGTCGTCATTAATCCCCTGCAGGGTGTCATAGCCCTTGCTTTGCGAGAGCACCTGAACTGCCCACCTTGTCTCAAATTGTCGCCAGACCTCGAAGTCCTCGACAGTCAGTGGCTGCAGATGACGCACGATGACGGCACAGTGGCCATCCCCCTGGGCGAGTTCAATCTGCGGTATGGAGCGTGGGTCGGATAGCTCGCCGATGGCCAACTTAAGCGGTGAAATCAGCCGCGAAAGCTCCGGCGTCAGTGTCAGGCAGGCATCAAGGCGAGCAACAC
>CACMHG010000047.1 GCA_902613475.1 K189A clade bacterium | reverse complement strand
TAAGGGAGTGGCGCGAAATCTACCGGCAACTCAAAACCGTTTGCACGGAACTGGGCTTAAAGAGCAACAGCACCCCGGGTAACTTCCAACAGATTCATGAGTCAATTTTAGTTGGATCGTTGAGTCAAATTGGACGCCACGAAGAGCGGGGCACCTACCTTGCCGCACGCAATCAACGCATGAGCATTTTCCCAGGTTCAGGATTGGCAAAACGTTCGCCCAAATGGATTGTCGCTGCAGAGATTGTTGAAACACGACGGGTTTTCGCCCGCTGCGTCGCCAGGGTCGAAAGCCCTTGGATCGAGGCTCGCGCCCAGCACCTACTGCGTCGGCGCAGTAGTGACCCAGTCTGGAGCCTGAAGCGTGGCGAAGTGGTGGCCTACGAATCCGTCTCTCTTTATGGCTTGGTCCTGGCAGAACGCCGTCCGGTGGCATACCACAGCATTGACCCTGTTTTTTGCCGCGACCTACTCATACGTGAGGGGCTGGTACGCGGTGGGGTACAGGATCCGCCCGCATTTTTGCGCCACAACCTTGAGCTGGCCGCGCAAATACTCGACGCCGAGGCCAAGGGTCGGCGGCGAGATCTGCTGATTAGTGAAGAAGATCTTGCCGCTAAATACGACAAGCTGATTCCTCGGCATGTCTGCCGTGTGAGCGATTTGCGGCATTGGTTTAAGAGGCTCGCAAGCGAGGCCAAGAGTGCGCTTTTCTTTGACGAGAAGGCCCTGCTGCGGCGGGATGATATCGCCCTGCAAGAGACTGACTTCCCATCCTACCTGCAAGTATCAGACCTTGAGTTGCCCCTGAAGTATCGTTTTGCTCCCGGGCAGCCTGATGACGGTATTACCGTAATGATCCCTGTCGGCGTGTTACCGAGTATCAACGCAGAGTTGTTAGAATGGTCGGTACCCGGAATGCTGCCTGGTGTGGTTGAGTTTTGGCTGCGGTCGCTGCCTAAAAACAAGCGCAAATTGCTGGCGCCACTTCCGGACAAGATGCCACAACTGACCGAGCAACTGCTTCGGCCTCAAACCTATCGGCAAGGACGGCTACTGACCGTGCTCTCCCAGTTACTGCGTGATCTTCATCGTATTGACGTTACGGCAGAGGACTGGGACAAGGGTCGTCTCCCGGAACACCTGCGTATTCGGTGTGCAGTTGTCGATGAGCACGCGAAGGAACTCGCTGCCGGCAGAGATCTGCAGCAGATTAAGGACAAGCTGGCGAATAAGCTTGAACCCTTTGCGGCGGATTTTTCAGCCTATGAGCAAGCCGATATCCAGGCGTTTCCTGAGCAATTGCCCGATCATATTGTCGTGCGAACGTCCGGCGGTCCCACGGTTGGGTTTCCAGGGCTTAGCTTTTGCAGGCCGAAGGGTACGAGGGGAGAAAAGGGCAGCAGGGGATCCGTCAACCTGACGGTCTTTGTCTCAGCCGTCGACCGGGATATTGCTAACCGACACGGCTATGCGCAACTTGCGCTAACTCAGCTGGGTAAGCCCGGCCAATTTTTCCGACGCGAACTTAACAAACAGAAGCAGCTTGGCCTTTACTTTGCCTCCCTTGGTAATGCGGAGGTACTCGCGGAGGAGTTGCTGTTGAGTGTGACATGGTACTGCTACTTTGACGGGCGGGCGCTACCCGCCACGAGGCAGGACTTTGAGCAGCGCATGACAGAGCATCGAGGCGATCTGGCCGAGGTGTTTGGGCTGACACTGGCGAGCTTTGAGACGGTGCTAAAGCTTCGTTTCGAGTTGGTCGGACTGATAGACAGGCTGCAATCACCTGGTTTGATGCCTAGCCTCGATGATGCCAAGGGTGAATTAGAGGCTCTGGTACCCAGCAATGTGTTGTCGGTCACCCCGTGGCGCTTCCTGCCGAGTTTGCCCTTCTACCTTGAGGGCCTGAAGCATCGACTTGAGCAATTGCGGGGCCATGTACCCAAGGATCGTCAGTTGATGCAGCAGGTGAAGCCTTTGCATCAGCGGCTTGAGGCGATCAAGATGTCCCAGACGCATGATCCCTTGATCGATGCAGAGCTGCACTTCTTGCTTCAGGAGTTAAGGCTCAGGCTATTTGCGGAGCCGTTGGCGCTGCAAAAACGACCCAAGCCGGCCTTTGTGGGTAGCGAGAGCAAGGTATCGCTCAAACGCGTGGAGGAGAAAATTCGTCGTGAGGAGCAAAGAGTTGGTCTTGCCTGACCGAGGTCGCAAGTTATGCGCCTGCATCGCGTACCGGGCGGACACCTGATCCATGCCGGCAATCTATGTACTGGCTACCGCTTCCACGTCGGGCAGGTTGACCCGGCACCTGAAGCGCGCAGGTTTCCTATGCGAGGTAGTCGAAACCGCTCAGCAAATACCGGTCCACGATGAGCGGGCAGGCGCGGCAACGGTCCTTTGTTCGACCATTGGCGACTTGCTGGAATGTCATCATCCAAGCCTAACCCCCGTTTACTATTGCGAAAGCGAACTGAGCGTCGAGGCAATGCTGCAGGCCCTCGCCAACGGTGCAGCGGATTGTTGGGCTGCAAGTATGTCTGCTGAGCAACTGCGTGAGCGCGCTGATGCGCTCCTGAACAGAGTCGAGCAAAAATTGGCTGCAGGGCTGCACGCAGAGGGGGACGATCAGCAGGCGGCGGCTCGACTCTCAACCCTCGAACAAGAGCTGCAAGAGGATCAAAGGGCGGGGCAGAGTATTCAGCTGGGTATGCTCCCTAAACAGAACAAAGTCATGGCCGGATACCGGTTTTCGCGATGGGTACAGCCCTCGCTAATACTGAGCGGTGATTTTATCGACTACTTCCCGCTGCAAGATCGCTACTTGGCGTGTTTCTTGGCGGATGTTGCCGGCCATGGGGCATCTTCGGCGCTGTTAACGGTGATGCTAAAGAATATTTCTTGGCGACTGCAGCAAAAGTTCGGTCTGCCAAGCTTTAACTCCCCCGGAGACTTGCTCGCCTGGATCAACGAAACGCTGATTGGTCAGGGTATTGAGAAACATGTGGCTATGTTTTTGGGCATTATCGATACCCAGGACAATACCCTTCATTACAGCATGGCCGCCCAGTACCCGCCCGCGCTTCTTTGCGGGCCCGATGGCGACACACAGTTGCTTCAGCAGCAGGCCAAACCCTTGGGTTTATTCTCAGATGCTCGCTACGCATCGGAACAACTGTCATTTCCGGTGGGGTCTACGCTCCTGGTGTTTTCTGATGGTGTAATGGACTGCTTGCCGTCAGATCAATTTGCCGACAAAGAAGCAGCCTTGGTAGCACTGTCACAGTCACTGCCTGAGCCGCTCAAAATATGGAGCCGTCTGTGCGAGTCGTTAAAAAATCTCGATGACTTGAGTTTGCTGGCTGTACAGAGGGAGAGATCGGCGTAATATCCTCGCCGTATATAGGGCCAGTCAGGGAGAGCGCTGTTGCAGGGCAGTATTTGCGCCGGAGACTTTCAAGGTACCCATGTGCTTCGTTTTCACGGCGATGTACGCGTCGGTCAGTGCGCGTCGCTAGACGCTTACTGTGATCGCATGGTGCAGGACCCTGCCTTTCACGCCGTGGTCGTAGACCTGCAGTCGACTGAAAACCTTGATAGCACCACTCTGGGCTGCCTAGCTCGACTGTCGATTCGGGTCAAAAAGCTCAACCAGCGAGTACCGACGCTTATTTGCGATTCCGATAATTTGCATCGAGTGCTATCTAGTATGGGTTTTCAAGACGTATTCATGATCGTAGACCGGGCGGCATATGATGCGCTGTCGCTGCCGGCCCTGCCGAAGGGAATTGAACTTCCTGCTGGGACTGACCTTGCGATGGAAAGCACTCGCGCGCGCGTGATTGCGGCGCACAAACAGCTGATGACCATGAACGAGCGTAACGCAGAGACGTTCAAGGACCTGGTCGCCGCTTTAGAGCAAGAAGACTGCGAGCAGCAAGCAGGCGAACGGGCCGACGTATCCAAAGCAGAAGTCTAGGCGGATTTGGCCCTGAGTTTTGCCTCGATAAAACGGCTGTGACTGAGGTATAGCAAATCTGCAGCCTTGCGGATCGTATGTTCCTCAAATTTATTCACGCGATCGTCGGCCATCGCCAACTGCCAGAGCGCGCATATCACTTCAAATCGACCGTCCTCGTCTAAATGCTCGCGCAAATAACTGGTGTAAGGGTGCATGCCGACGTTGGTATCGAGTCGAGTCTTGGCATCAGCGATTAATGAGGCAACCTTGTCAGCGTCGATGCTGTACAGCTCCACCAGCAGGCGTTGAATCGCTTCCAGCTCTGCGTCATCTACGTGGTGATCAGACCAGCACACCTCAAGCATGAGCGATGCCGCAGCAATATCGATTTCAATCTCAGTATCGTCTTGGGTCTGCTCCTTGGTGAACAGAGATTTTAGTTTAGCCAGCATTAAGTCGAGCCTCCGGTTGTGCGGTGTGTGTTCCAAGCGCGCTGTGGGCCTCGTAAACGAGGTCGAAGTCGTTGGCTTTGAGGCGTTTCGAGTCGCTTAAAATCTGTCGATAGCGCCGCGCACCAGGCCTTCCGTTAAAACAATGCAGCAGGTGTTTCGTCAGGACATTAAGTTTGATCCCCTGGTCTAGCTGGGTGGTCATATAGGCCACATAACGATCGAAGATTGCGGATTCATCGAGTCGGAAATCTGTGTCGTAAAGGTGTTGCTCAAGCTCACTCAAAAAACGTGGTTGATGGTAAGCAGCTCGTCCAATCATGATTCCATCCGCCCAACTCAGAGGGACAAGGGCGTCCGCTAGATGCGTTATGCCACCGTTAAGAATCAGCTCGAGATCCGGGTGCCGCAATTTGATCGCTTCGCCCTTTTCTGGGGTTAGGGGCGGAATGTCACGGTTTTTAGCAGGCGACAGTCCGCCCAGAACAGCAACTCGCGCGTGCAGGTAGAGTCGCTGGCACCCCGCATCAACCAGCGTGTCTACCAGGCGCATCAGAAAGTCCAAATTGCTGTATAGGTCTGGCGCATCTCTAAAAACGATACCGGTGCGTGTCTTCACGGTCACTGGTATCGAACACACCGCCTGCATCGCTTGCACGCATGCAGCCACAAGCTGGGGTTCGCGCATGAGGCAGGCACCAAAGGTGCCTTTTTGAACCCGATCCGACGGGCAACCAACGTTGATGTTTACTTCATCGTAGCCCATGGCCTCAGCCATCGCCGCACACTCGGCCATTGCTGCAGGGTCATTGCCGCCAAGCTGCAGCGCAACAGGGTGCTCGCAGTCGTTGAAGTCAAGGAGGTGGAGCTGTTTGCCATGAAGCAGGGCGCCAGTCGTCACCATTTCAGTGAACAGCAGTGATGACGGTGAATATTGTCGCAGCAGAAAACGGCAGTGCTTGTCAGTCCAAGCCATCATGGGAGCAGTCGCCAGAATTTTTTGTTGCTTTGACACGACAGTTAGAAACACGGGCTAAAATGGATGCGGGAGTTTAGCGCGTCGAGACGCCCAGGACAGCCTCGATGAAGCGGGTGAACGCAGGTAGAACAGAGAACGTCAAGCTTTTACCAGATGCTTGCGGCATAGCGTCAATTTCCGGAGCACCTTTTGAGACGTTTTCTGAAACGTTTTCTGAAACATTGTCTGAAACATTTTGTTTCACTTTTATACAGCTTTCTCTCCACTATTCCTTCATTTTCGCCGACCGCATGTGTAATACTCGTGTCACGTTTGCAAAAAGACCCTTGGGTGAAGGCCAACTCTTTTCCATTTTTGGAAGGCTCAGCCGCTGACTTGGGCTCTATCAAACGCCGAAAAATTGAAACAGCAAAAACTGGAACAACCGCGAGCGCCGAATGAAAGACGTAGTGAATGGATCTTCACAAGGTGGTGAATTGCTAAGCCACCGTTCGCTGAATCAGAGAACGATTCGAGAACCGGTATACGGTATCGGCATCGGCGTCCACTCCGGCGAAAAGGTCCGCATAACCCTGCGTCCTGCTAAACCCAATGCCGGCATCTGCTTCTTACGCACGGACGTTACGGGAGCCGTGGCCATACCCGCCAGTGCCGAGCATGTCGCCGATACGACACTGGCGACCAGTGTTGCGCATGGCAGCGTTAGCGTAGCGACCGTTGAGCATCTGATGTCTGCGCTCTGGGGCTTGGGTATCGATAATCTGCTCGTAGAACTGTCTGCTGAAGAAGTGCCCATCATGGATGGTAGTGCCGCTCCCTTCATAGACATGATTGAGAGCGTTGGGGTAGTAGAGCAGAGCCAAGCTCGACAGTTCATTCGGATTACTCGAAAAATTGAGGTGAATCAGGAAGATGCCGTGGCTTCGGTAGCTCCCTATGACGGCTTCAAGGCGGGATACACCTTTGTAGCCAATCACCCGGTCTATGACCAGTACCCAAAATATGTCGAGATGGATTTTGCCAGCGCCTCGTACATAAAACATGTCAGTGGGGCGCGTTCCTTCGGTTTGGAAAAGGAGCTTGCCTACGCACAGTCTATCCAAAAGTGCCTTGGATCCAGTCTCGATAATGCCGTCGGATTGTCCGATGAAGGCGTGCTGAACGAAGAAGGCCTTCGCTACGGCGACGAGTTTGTGAAGCACAAACTTCTAGATGCCATTGGCGATCTGTATCTGCTGGGCAAGCCGATTTTGGGTGCCTTTAGCGGGTATAAGTCTGGTCATGCCCTTAACAACAAACTCGCCCGCGCTATTCTGCGCTGCGACGATGCCTGGGAAATCGTCACGCTCAAGGCAGACATTCAGAGCGGTGCCGGTATGCCGATTCTTCATGGGCAAATTCACGGGCAGATCAACTCTTCTCGAGGCTAGCAGCGCGGAAAAATGACTCCTGCGCAAAGCCCTTGTGTTCTTTAACCCTCCCGGGTCGGTTCCTGAGCACTGAAAACCGCTAGCGCCTGACTGGAGCGTTTGCGGATGATTGCATCAAGGCAATTGTCCAGCTGCCTGGCGGGCGGCCTGTCAGGGAGAGGGACATGCGACAAGTGGCCCAAAGAGCCATTAAAACGTGGGTTGTTGACCTTGCTGAGGGGCGCAATGCGTCCATAGATGTCGAAGGGCCGTATATTAAATATTCACAAAGATTTCGCATAAAGATCACACTAGGCCGTTGGCTTTGGCAGGGTGCGCCTCTATACTTCCCCCGGCTTCGTTAGCAGTACTTCCATCAGTGCTGGTCGGGTTCTTCGAAGGAGATTGAAGAATACCACTCGATGCCGCCATGAGGGGATTGGGATACGACGGTGCCAGCTTCGATGAGACCTTCTACGTCTCACCTTAGAGGCACTGGCAACGGGCAATGACGGGATCATATGTTAAAGATTAAGAAGGGACTGAATCTACCCATCTCGGGCAAACCCAGCAGCGAGATAGACGATTCAAAGACGGTTCGCAGCGTCGCCATTCTTGGAGAAGATTACCCCGGCATGAAGCCAACAATGGCCGTTGCCCCCGGCGACCCGGTCAAGAAAGGCCAGATTCTTTTCTCCGACAAAAAAACCGAAGGCGTCGTCTTTACTTCCCCGATATCCGGAACGGTTGCAGAGATCAACCGCGGATCGAAGCGCGCATTTATCAGTCTAGTGGTCGAGGCGGCCGGCGACGAGGCGGTACCGTTTAGCCGCTACGACGCGTCCGAACTGAGCAAGCTCGAGCGTGCTGCGGTCGTTGAGCAGCTTTTATCCAGTGGCGCGTGGACAGCGCTGCGCACTAGACCCTTCTCACGAATTCCGTCGCCCCAGTCCGCACCGAATTCAATTTTTGTAACGGCAATCGACACGAACCCTCTGGCGGCAGACCCAAAACCCATCATAGCCAGCAAAGAGGCTGAGTTTTCGGCAGGCCTGAGTGTGCTGGCGCGACTTACCGATGGTGCGGTGCATCTGTGCCAGGACAGTTCCGGCCCCCTTGAAGCATCAAACGATGACGGCATCACCAATCATGTGTTTGAAGGGCCGCATCCTGCTGGCCTGCCAGGAACTCATATCCACTTCGTCGATCCAGTTAGCCCTAATAAGACGGTCTGGTTCATTGGCTACCAGGACGTGATCGCGATCGGGCATCTGTTTTTGCATGGTACGGTACTCAGCGAGCGTATCGTTGCACTGGGTGGGCCTGGGGTGAGTGCGCCCAGACTGTTCAAGACCTGCGTGGGAGCGAACTTAGAGGAACTTACCGCGGGTGAGTTGGAGGCAGGTGAGCTGCGTGTTGTCTCAGGTTCGGTGCTCGCGGGTCATACTGCCCAAGGACACCGCGCATTTTTGGGGCGATACCACAACCAGGTCTCGGTGCTGGCCGAAGAGCGCGAGCGCAAGTTGCTAGGGTATTTGGCACCAGGTAGCGCGGTGCATTCCGTGTTTCCTGCCTTTTTGTCCAAATGGATTGGCGAAAAGTCTGTTTCCTTCACCACGACTACCAATGGAAGCGAGCGCGGCATGGTACCCATAGGCACCTACGACGACGTCATCCCCATGGATATCTTGGCGACGCCACTGATGAAGAGCATCTTGGTGGGCGACGTGGAGAAGGCGATTGAGCTGGGCTGTTTAGAACTGGATGAAGAAGACATCGCACTGTGCACCTATACGTGCCCGGGCAAATATGAATTTGGCCCGGTGCTGCGCGAAATGCTTACACAAATAGAAAAAGAGGGTTAGTTGGATGGGCTTAAGATCTTTCCTTGACGATGTTGCACCTTCCTTTGAGAGAGGCGGCAAGCTTGAATCGCTGTATCCTCTCTATGAAGCCATTGACACGGCGCTTTATACGCCGTCGAGCACAACCTCTGGTGCTTCTCATGTAAGAGACGGGCTCAATCTGAAGCGCGTCATGATTACGGTCTGGCTTTGTGCGTTTCTGCCGGTTTTTGTCGGTAGTTACTTCATCGGCCTGAATGCGAATGAGGCGATGCAGGCCCTAGGCATGACCAGTGTTGATAACTGGCGCGGATTTTTCTTAAACGGCCTGGTGAGTTACGACCCCAATAGCGTTTGGGATTGTCTGGTTCACGGTTTGGCCTATTTTATTCCGCTGTACATCACGGTATTTGTCGCCGGCATCCTGTTTGAACTCTGGTTTGCTTCCAAGCGTGGGCACGAAATTAACGAGGGGTACTTCGTAACCTCGATACTCTTTACCCTATCACTACCACCCTCCATTCCTCTGTGGATGGCTGCGGTCGGTGTGGTATTCGGTGGCGTCATCGCCAAGGAAGTGTTTGGCGGTACCGGCAAGAACTTCCTAAATCCGGCGCTAACCGGCCGTGCGTT
>CACMHG010000046.1 GCA_902613475.1 K189A clade bacterium | reverse complement strand
AAATCGCATGGGATCGTCGAAAACCACCGGTGTATGCACGGCACTTTTCACCGCGAGAGATTGAGTGCTGCCAACGTTAATCAGCATATCTTCCCGGCGTTGGGGAACCATCTGATCAGCCACTCTGCCCAACCAGCCAAATTCGTTGCCTTGATGAGGTGCGCCGGTATGCCAAAAAGCCATCGCGTTAAAATGTGAAAATGTTGGATCGTCGTACCCGCATCCGTGGATCAGGGCCAGACTATTGTCCTGCCAGAGTTTTTGGATGCCTTGAAGACCTGGGTTAAAACCATAGTAGTCGTCTAGGGCTAGCAGTTTCTCCGGGCGAATTCCAAGGGTCGGTCGCAACCGGTAATAATTATCATCGCCATAGGGCACCACTGTGTTTAAGCCGTCATTACCCCCGGAAAGCTCGAGAACTACCAATATTGGGGGCTTCGAGCTGTCCATTGCGGACTTAGCCCAAGCGTGAGAGCTCAGCATGGCCGTGGATGTTGGTCCTATCATGGTGAGACTCGCCAATCCCTTCATCGCATTACGTCTTTTCACTTCGGTATCCCCCTCTATCCCAACTGGTATTCCGGACGACTCAACATTGCATGCAGTAGGCGACGTAGCGAATCCTCCGCATAGCTTCCTGCAGCGGCAATATCTGCTGTGCCCAGAGCATCGACAAGAAACTCAGCCAGCTCCTCGCGAACACCAGGCAACAGTGGCACCTCAAAAAAGCGACGCTCCAGATAGAGAACCACATCCAGTGGTGTGCTCAGCGCCTGTGCCTGCACGTCTTTGACTAACTGCAGGCGGGCAAAGTCTCTGGGAATAGGACGGACCCGCTCAATGGCCATCTGCCAGCCGCGCATGCTGCCCAAGCGCGTATTGAAGGCTTCATCGCGATCCGCCAGCGCATTGGACTGGGCCATCGTTGTGCCCATCATGCCAGTGGGCATGGTGGCATTTGATATGCTCATACCGCTACGTAGGCGCTTCTGCACTCTCGCCACCTCTGGCGTGAAGGCCGGAAATCGATCAGGCGGCACAAAGTTCAAATCCGGTGACACCACATCGAGGACAAAATTTCCACGCTCGAAAAGTAAGGACGGCGTGATCCAGCTGCGACCCTGTGACCAACCTGCAACCGTCGGCGGATGCATCAATCGCTGCCCAAGGGCACCGGTCACCACGTTAAAGTCCGGCACGCCGGGCACCTGGGTCAGACCCATCTTTTTATAGGTCGATACCACAAGCTCTACCGGGCTCTTGATATGCTCGCCTGCACTGGCATAAAAATCTTGGCTGACAAATAACTCTCCCAGATATGCCCCAATGTCGTAGTTGTGGTGGCGTAAACGCTGGCCGAGCTGTTCTTCTGCGGTGGGTGACAAATCATCTTGCACAAAGTACCGATACAGCTTCGCGGCGATGAACTGACTTGTTTGGGATCGCGCCAGAATCCGGTCGATGATTTCAATGCCGTCAAAATGACCCCGCTCTCCGAGAAAGTCCTTTGCTCCGGCATCATGAGTCTCAGGATCAATATGGAACTCAAGCCCTTTAACTGACCAGCCGGTAAATGCCCTAGCTGCTTCGCGAACGTCTTCCTCGCCGTACTCTCCCACACCCATGGTAAAGAGTTCCATGATCTCTCGGGCGAAGTTCTCGTTGGGCGAGTCCTTGGTATTTACTCCAGCATCGAGAAACACGAGCATGGCGGGGTCCTGAGCGATAGCGATCAGCAGATCTCTAAAATTAGCCAGACCCAGACGCTGAAAAGTCTCAACCTGTAGGAGCATTTTTCGATAGTCGCGCACCTTGTCTTCGTTCGTTGCAAAGTGCCCGTGCCAGAACAGTGCGGCTTTCTCGCGCAGCGGTTGCTCGCTGGCTAACATGCGGTTGGCCCACCAGTAGGCAACCCGATCCGTTTCAAGCCGACTTGCCCTCAGCCAGTAGAAGAATTTGTTGACTATCGGCTGCAGCGGCCGGTTTCCGTCGGGTTTTACCTCGATGCCCAAAGCATTGCCCTGGCGCTTTGCCATTTCCGTGGTAGCCGGGCGGCTGGGAGGAAACGGATCTAGACCCTCATCAAAAATTCCAGAATGCTGAAAAGCTGGTGCGCTTGAATCGTCTTTGCGGTTGTTCATGAATTGCTGTAATGCCAGCTTCGGTGTTTGACCAATAAGTGCAGCAATCTCTCCCTGAGTCGCGCCAAAACCAGCCCGCGACGCCAAATGTTTGGCCTGGGGTTCAGTCAACGTAGACTGTAGAGGAGACAAATTCAGTGGACCGGGCATCTCGCTCTTGGCCATAACTCCAGGGCTAGAACATGCCAGCCCCCCAAATAATGCGATCAGCACAATGAGTTTTACGCAATAAGGCCTATCACCCGACATGCTGTAGTACTGCCATCTTATTATGCTGCTCATGAACTCCCCTTTCCCGATAGTCATGGTTGTGCGCAGTTTATCAGCTGCGATCTTCCGTCAGCTTACCGCCTCGGGTGCCAGTGCTTTTTTACCCAAGATAGCATCGGAAATCTTCTCTGCCAGCATAATTGTCGGTGCGTTGGTATTGCCCGCAATCAGCGTTGGCATTAGCGAGGCATCGACCACCCGCAGCCCCAAAAGACCGTGAACGCTGCCTCGAGCGTCGACAACCGCCATTTCATCCTGCCCCATCTTACAGGTGCCAACAGGGTGATAGAGTGTTTCTCCGGTTTGGCGAATCCATGCATCCAGCTCGTCGTCGTCGTCGATGTTGATATCTTGGGGTGGTTTAAGCTGCGCCCCGCGATACTCGTCAAAAGCCTTCTGCAAAAACACCCTCCGAGTTTCTCGGAACCCATTACGTGTATCAATAAGGTCTTGCTCAACAGAAAAGTAGTTGGGGTAAAGAGCCGGTGGGCTATCAACTTTGGCGTCATATAGACCAACATGCCCCCTACTTTGCGGTCGGCAGGCATAAACAATGCTCGAGAAACCGTGCTGGGGAGTGACGCCAGCTCTGCCGTGGACATCCTCCATTGCCACACTCACATAGTGAACCTGCATGTCGGGCAGATCCTTGCTTGGGTGAGACTTAAAAAAGGCGCCGCCGGCAGTGGGCGGGAAGGCTGCATCTCCGGTACCTGATGTTAAAAATTTTATGCCTGCCCAAAGGGTGCGCAGGGGTGAGGCGGATCGCGCGAGCGTTATCGGCTGGGTGCAGGCAAACTGACTGACGACACCAATATGGTCTTGGAGGTTTTGGCCAACGCCAGGCAAAGCATGAACCACTTCAATGCCATGGGGCTGCATTTCATCGGCTGGCCCAACGCCGCTGCGCAACAAAATTTGCGGTGAATTGAGGGCACCGGCACAGAGAATGATTTCTTTACGGGCGACCAAGGTTTCTTTTTGACCCTTTACCACCACATCAATCGCCGTGGCGCGGCGGTTGGTAAACATAATACGGTCTACGCTTGCATGAGAGACGATGGTCAGGTTTGGCCGATCTTTGGCTGGATGCAAATAGGCTTTAGCGGCGCTGCAGCGTCGAACACCTTTCATGGTGTGCTCGTAGCGCGAAAACCCCTCCTGCTGGCGACCGTTGAAGTCATCGGTCAGCGCAAAGCCCGCCTGCTGACCCGCCTCGATAAATCGATCCAGCAGGATGTCATCGCGGCGGTCGGATTTCGATACCGCCAGGGGGCCATCGTAGCCGTGATAGCCTTCGTCTCCATCGCCCCCAAGGGATTCGGCTCTCTTGAAATACGGCAGGACCTCGGCAAATGACCAACCAGAGTTACCGGCCTGGGCCCATTGATCGTAGTCTGCCGCATGGCCTCGAATGTAGACCATGGCGTTGATGGAAGAAGAACCGCCCCAACCTCGGCCGCGAGGCCAGTACATACGGCGACCGCCAACATTCGGCTCAACAGCCGTTTCATAACCGTAATTCGATGGATTCGCCTTTGGCACCAACTGCGAGTATCCCGCTGGCATGTGAATGAAAAGGTTCTTGTCCTCCCCACCTGCCTCCAACAGAAGAACCTGATTGTTTCTGTCCGAAGACAGCCGGTTTGCTAAAACGCAGCCAGCGCTGCCTGCACCGATAACGATGTAGTCGGCTTCACGATTGAGCTGTGCTTTTGCCATAGTTTCTCCAAGAAATGCCGTTATCTGTCTTGATAACACTGATTGCTATCCGCACACAAAAGAACATTCGCCAAGCACGAACGCCGCAAAAGTCGGCTTTCAACAAGGCAAAAAAAACGCCGCATATGCGGCGTTTTTCCCAACAACTAAGTGTTGAAGTCCGAAACGATTTAGCCTTCGCCAATCGTGTACTCAACACCAACCTTGATCATTCGACCAAAGGCGTTATGCGTGTACCCATCGTAGCTCAAATCCAATCGAGCTAAAGGTGGATCTTCATCAGTTACGTTCATAGCAGACACGGTGACGCGTGCCTGGTCGTCCATAAACGAATACTGATAATGCAGGTCATAAGTAGTCTGTGAATCGACCTTCGTACCTGCATACCGCTCGTCCTCATAGGAGGTGATGTGGTTTGCGTACACTAAGAAGTTGTGTTGATCGAGGCTGTACTCACCGAAAACACGTCCTTTAAGGTCGGGTAGTGGTCGCGCGGTACGGCTAGCATTAAGGAAGCCAGCCGCATCATAAGAAGCGCCGACTAATACACCGCTCTTATAGTAAGCATCCTGCTCGTATTTCAGAGTATGGCTCACATCGAGGCCGAAGGTGGCGAATCCAGCGCCCAACTCCATTCGATAGTCGGCGAAAATATCAACGCCTGAAGTCTCTATTGAAGGACCGTTAATCGTCATCGACTCAATCCGCTCAATACCAGAAGCTTCGCACGAACCGTCATTGCTGCCGCCTGTGCAGAAGATCTGTGATTGCACAGCCGCCTTCGCGTCTCCCCCCTCAGCGTAAGCGCTGACCAATCCGTTAAAGCTCTCAGTAACAATTGGGTTGTCGAAATCATAATTCCAATAATCAATTGTCAGTGTTAAATCCTCAATCGGCTTGATAATGAAGCCAGCGTTGTAAGTGAAAGCACTCTCAGGCTCGACATTAGCGTTTCCGATATAATCGATTGCTTTAAATGCTGCGGTAGGACCTACATATGATAAAGCAGTCACGCGGCTTTCATTGGTAGCGTCAAGGTCAGGCCCGCGGAAGGTCGTCTGAACAGAACCCCTAAAAGTTACTAAATCCGAGATTGCATATCTCGCGGCTAACTTGGGATCGAAGGTTGAAGAATCGCCGTAGTCCTCGTACCGCACCGCGAGTTGAACATCGAGATCCTCGCTAATGTCTAGAGCGCTCTCAAAAAACAGAGAGTGCACATCCTGATCCGCGTCGATCTCGGTCCCACTGGCCAAAAAGCTGCGCAATCCCGTTCGTGCCGAGCAATCTGTTTGTCCTTCGAACTTACAAGGATTTAGTGCTCCGTTGATTAGATCATCAAGGCTCGTTTCGAGATCAATTTTTCTGTACTGATAGCCACCAGCCCATGCTGCACTGCCATCAAAAAGAGATCCCTGAAAGACCGCATCCAACACCAGCAAAGAGGATTCCGATTGAGTCGTAGACTTATCATCTAAGTATTGGAGGACCTCGAGCGAGTTGGCAACTGCAGGGTTAAAATCGGGGTTCTGAACGCCGTATGTAAACTGCGAATATGACGTTTGAATAGCGTTTGAGAGAGGGTTGTAATATAAACACCCTCCTTGCCCGGCAACTGCTCCGTTCAGAACAAAGTCACCATTATTATCAAGCTCGGCGGCGCAAGAATTGCCTCCATAGCCACTAAACGCCAGTTTCGTTCGACCGATTCTTGCGTCGACACCTTCTAGTTCGCTTTCGCTATTAGAGTATGTTAGGCCGACATCCCATCCGACTCCGTTATCAAACTCACCATCAAAACTCGCTGCAACACGATAGGTATCATACTCGCGTTTTGCTTGCCGACCCATGCCCGAACCAAGGTATCCGGTAACACCAGCGATTCGCCCATAAAAAGTCGCACCCTCACCAGTACCATCGATGGCTGCACCGTCCTCATCTAGCTGAACGTTGACGTATTTGTCGAATTGAGAGTACTGCTCAGCCATGGCAACAAGCCCGGGGTGGTCTGCTGGCATGTATTGAATATCCCCGAACAATGCTTGAGGCGGATAAGAAGGAGAGGTTTTCCAGACAGGCACGTCTACCTTGGCGTATAGCACTTCTAAGTGCATCCCAACACCGTTAGCCAACTCTCCATTGATCTCACTAAAGATTTGATAACGCTCTTCCTCTTCGATCAGGTTGTCAAAATCTGTGTACCTAAATCTGCAAAAAAGGCTATTGTCCACTCCGCCCAACGCTTCACAGTTTGGGTCTTTAGTGCCGTTCTCCGAAAGTCCAGGAAGCGCTCCAAAAGTGCTACCAGCCTCTGAAGGCATGAAGTAAACCCCTGGATGACCGATACTCGAGTATCCGCCTTGAGGATTGTCCGCGAACGGAAGTGTGGTAAAGGAGCGATCTCGCATGCTGAGCTCGTTTCTTTTCTCATACCCTACAGAAGTAACCCAGTCGAAATCTCCGAGGGTCGTGCCGAAAATCGCGCCGAACTCGTAATTACCATCGCTGTCCGCAATGTCTTGGTGCCCAACTGAAAACTGAAGTCCCTCAAACGAATCACGAGTTAAAAAGTTGACCACACCTGCGACCGCATCTGAGCCGTAGGTCGCTGCGGCGCCCTCTTTGAGCACTTCAACACGCTGTATCGCCATACGAGGAAAAGCGTTTACATCAACGAAACGCCCGCCGGGCAATCGTTGCGGCACAGGGGTTTGACGCCGACCGTTTAGCAGCACCAGTGTACGCTGAGGTCCTAGGCCACGAATATTGACGTTGGCAACACCCTCAGAGGCGTTAGATTGAAATTGATTTGATTCACCATCAACACCGGAACTGGCGCTAAGTCGACGCACAATTTCCACGATGCTTGGAGAACCTTGGCGTATGAGCTGGTCTCTCTCCAGAACGGTAACGGGTGATTCAGAGTCGATTGGTGTTCCCTTAATAAAGGAGCCCGTCACAACAACTTCCTCAATACGATCATCTTCTTCGGCATAAGATGCCGATGAGAACAACATCGCACATAGGCTAGTGAATGCACCGATCAGGCACAAAGCGTTTCTTAACAACATAATCCCCTCCCGTGGATCGTTATGTATGTCTTAAGCTGACAGTTAGTACAATAACGTTAATACGCAGGGCTACAACCCTTTTCTTAAGTTTATTTTAGGGTTTTTCCATACTTTCACGGGCAGATATGGTGCGGAGGCAGTGAACAAACAAGAATAAGGCGATCCATAAGGCAAAAATCCTCCTTACTCAAGCGGTTAGAGGAGGGGGAATTCGGCTTCTACTTGGTTTATAGGAAACACCTAAGCCGATAGCGTCTAAAGGTGCTTGATACTTCATGTTCCGACTGGGCCGCATCCTAGCGCCCTCGTACACGAGTTTTAACCTCAATAGCCATTAGTGTTTTTGGAAAGTTTTACTTTCCGAAGTGCAATTATTAGAAAAAGCGGCAACAAAATAACAAAAACCAATCTTGCAGGGCCATCGCTACCTAGAAACCACAACGGCGGTCGGATTTTCTCTAGCGATAGGTGGCATTGTTGTCGCGATAACCTTCGTTTGGATCGCCCTCAGGCAATTAGGCTTACCTGATACATGGCAAGACTTCGGCAGACTACCAACCAGTGCTGCCGGCCGGAGTCTATTGATAGCAGTTTGATGCATAAGTTCGAATGAGGACCATAGCGCTGAAGAAAGAAGACCGACCCAACTCCGACCGAGAAGCCAGAACATACGGCGACCGCCAACATTCGGCTCAACAGCCGTTTCATAAGTGTAATTCGATGGATTCGCCTTTGGCACCAACTGCGAGTATCCCGATGGCATGTGAATGAAAAGGCTTTTGTCCTCCCCACCTGCCTCCAACAGAAGAACCTGATTGTTTCTTTCCGAAGACAGCCGGTTTGCTAAAACGCAGCCAGTGCTGCCTGCACCGATAACGATGTAGTCGGCCACACGATTTCTCTTTGTTTTTACCACTTTTTCCGAGAAGTTTATTCGCGCGTTATAGAACCACTCCGGAGAAAGACCGGTTCTTCGCAGATTGTATAGACATCAAGCTCTACAGGAGCGGTACCTTGAAACCAGTCAAAAAAAACGCCACATAAGTGGCGTTTTTTTCTGTCGCTCAGAAAGTTTTATTTACCACTACCCACCAAGCGTGTAACGCAGACCCAACTGTAACACTCGTCCGAGCGGATTATGCGTGAAGGCATCATACGCTAACTCGTTAGGTGTCAGAGGCGGATCTTCATCTGTCAGGTTCAAGGCAGACAATGACAACTTCAAGCTTTCGTCTAGCAACGTAATGCTGTAGTGCGCGTCAAAAGTTAGCATGTCGTCCAGCTTTGTGATGCCCTGACGACCGTACATGGATGAAGTTGGGGTAACTTCCATAGAGTCAATGTATCTAGCATACAACCGAACATTATGCGTCTCATTTGACCAACCAGCCCATGCGTTGACCTTATATTCGGGCATAGATCTTACTTCAACCGGTAGCGCTGACGATCTGATATTGTAAAGTCCAACAGCATCGTAAGCACCACCAGTCTGCGTTCCATCAGAGGCTAATTCGCCGTACACATCGTAGGTCAATATGTAGTTAGCGTTGGCTCCGAAAGTCAGCAACCCGCTATCAATCGCAAACGTATAGTCGGCCTCTAAATCGAATCCGTTGGTCTCAACGTCATCGCCATTGATTAGCTCCGCGATAATCTTATTCACCTGCCCAGCATCGTTTGTAACTAGATCAGCGCAGGCGCAAGTAGCCGCTTCACGCCCGAAAGGCCCCGATAGCGCCATATCGTAGTAGTCTAACGTTATTGTAAGGTTCTCAATCGGAGTAATGATCGCCCCGATATTGAAATTGTCCGACTCCTCAGGGTCAAGTCCTGTCGGTACCGGAGTTTCAATGCTTAAGTACTCCCCGAGTGGAGCGTATAGCTCAAGGTTAATGGTGGGCTGACTAGGTATTGTGCCAGTCCTAAACACCTGCTCGTAAGACGCTCTCAGACTCAAATAATCATTCACATAAAAGCGACCAGCGACCTTTGGCTTCGTAACAGCATCACGCTCGTAATCCTCGTAACGAACTCCGACCTCGATGTCGAGTTGTTCGGTCAAGTCAAGAGCGACTTCGGCAAACAGTGCCCAGTTCTTGATTTCCAAATAATTTTGGCGAGAAACCCCGAGAAAGTGGAATGGTGAGGGCTGCGCTCCATCCACCCTGTTATCACCAGTGGGGTTATAGTCAGATTCGTAACTCCGATATTGACCTCCGAAAGCGAATGCTGGTGCTCCAAAACCTATCTCAAAGGGCATCTCTCCGTTAAACACGCCGTCGACGACCATCAAACGGTTCTCAGTAATGCCTGCAGATAAACCTGTGAACCACGAACGAAGCGAAGGATCATTGTAAAATGGACTCCCAGGCGCTGCACCAATCTGGCTGCCGACAGGGTTGAACCAAGAACAGCCTAGCGAAGCGTCGCCCCTAAGCGCGTCGTTGGATTCGTCCCTAGGATCTGAGTTAGCTCGAGGACAATTTGGACCGCCGATTCCGTTTACCGCTTGATCGAACCTTTCAGTCAAGACATCGCGCCCTCTAACATCAGAGGTTGCTTCGGAATAAGCCATGGACAGGTCAAAATCTAAACCGCTGGCGAACTCGAATGGCACCGCTCCGCGGACACCCAGCACGGCTCTGAACGTTTTGTGCTCGCGAGCGAAGTCCACTGCAGGACCC
>CACMHG010000045.1 GCA_902613475.1 K189A clade bacterium | reverse complement strand
GTGCACTTACGTATTCCCACAAATCGTCTTGAAGAAGAGCTGATCTATACCGCGACGGTAACGGACGGCGTGGTGGAAACAGGACTGTTCCGCGGCCAGTATCGTGACAACAAGATTGTTAAGCTGCAGCGTCATTTCAACCGAATTGACATCGTGCAGCCCAATACGCGTTTTTACTTCGATCCAAAGAGTGCGCTGAGCCGCGCTGCTGATGCCAATGCCCCGGATGCGGTATTGGCGGTAATGGAGATCGTTGCCGAAGATCCCGCAAGCGACGATCAGCCTGGCGCAGTACTGGTGAAGTTCAGCCCGGTTTTGCTGAGCGAAGATCTGGTTCAGATTAAGCCGGCGAAAAGACCCGGTTCTTCGCCAGGCGAGTTCCTGACCTTGGGTAAGTTCAGTGCCGAGCGATCCAAGATTTCAAGTATCGCCAGCTACCCCGATAATGCGCTGGTTTATACCGATTACGTGTACGAACTTGCTGCTCCTCTGGCGTTCGGGGGTGACGATGTGACGGATGCCAGAGCCATCACGGCTAGCGTGCAACACAGCTTCATCAAAGTGCCGGATAATGGCTATAACCCTCGCTTCGACGACTACCGAGTGGGCTTTTTCACAAACCGCGTAACCGACTTGACCAGTCGTGACCCTGCACCTTACCGCGATGTTATCAACCGCTGGAACTTGGTGAAAAAGAACCCAGATCAAGCCATATCCGAGCCTGTGGAACCCATTACCTGGTGGCTGGAAAACACGACCCCCAAAGAATTTCGTGAGATGATTACCAAGGCGGCACTAAGCTGGAATTCTGCCTTCGAAGCGGCAGGTTTTCGCAACGCTATCGTCGTCAAGCAGCAGCCTGACGACGCTGATTGGGACGCAGGTGATATTCGCTACAACGTGCTGCGCTGGACATCATCGGCAACTCCGCCGTTTGGTGGCTATGGCCCGTCTTTTACCAACCCGCGGACTGGTCAAATCATCGGCGCAGACATCATGCTCGAGTTTGCGTTTTTGACCAATCGGCTGCGCATTCAAGACTTACTTCAGCCTGATGACGTCATGCCGATCGGTACGCCAGAGCATCACTGCGCCCTAGCCGCACAAATGCAGGCGGATGTGATTTTTGCCCAGCACGCCTTGGTCAGCGCGGGTGCTGACGCGGCGCTTTCCGAGCGACTTATCGAAGACAGTTTGTATATGCTGATTCTGCATGAAATCGGCCATACCCTTGGACTGACGCACAACATGCGTGCAAGCCAACTGCAGCCCGACGTCTTCGATGCTGACGCGGTGGCAGCGCTCGGTCTCTCGGGTTCGGTAATGGACTACGAAGCGGTCAATGTTGCACCAGATGGCAAGAACCAAACGTGGTTCTATCAAAAGCGCCCGGGACCCTACGATGCCTGGGCCTTGCAATATGGCTATGGCGAATATTCCGACACCCAGTTGCAGCAGGTTCTAGCGCGGTCTACCGAAGCGGAATTTGTTTACGGTAACGATGCGGACGATATGCGCAGCTCTGGTAATGGTATTGACCCACATATCAACATTTACGATCTGAGCAGCGATGCCATTGGCTATGCCGAAATGCGCTTGGCCCATCTGCGCACGGTGCAAGATCGTTTGCCGCAGCAGTACGAGGGTAAAACCTACCAAGGTCTTGTGAATGCCTTTGCTTCACTGATGAGTCAGTACCGGCGTTCAGGTGGCGTGGTCTCCAGATATGTTGGCGGTGTGCACATCAATCGCCAGCCGCCTAACTCGTTGGAAACGCTGCCCTATACGCCAGTGGATGTGGCCGAGCAGCGGCGTGCTATGCAGGTGCTGAATACCCATCTGTTTGCCCCGGACGTGTTGGCCGGAGCGCAGAAGTTATTTGCGCGGCTTCAGCCTCAGCGGCGTGGCTTTGATTTTTACGGTGAACCGGAAGATCCGAAAATTCACGAGGCCCTGCTTCGCGTACAAAAAAGCGTGCTTCGGCATCTGGTGCACCCAAATACGCTCCAGCGGCTTACCGATACCCAGACCTATGGCGGGGAATACTCTGTAATCGAGATGTTAGAGACTCTTACTGATGGTGTCTTTGCCGCGGATATGGAGGGCGAAGTGAACAGCTACCGTCAAAATCTGCAGGTCGAATATGTGAACATGTTGGTCGGCGCGATGAACAGCAAGGCCAACGGACACAATGTCCGAGCTGCCATTTTTGCTCAGGTTCTGGCGCTCGCCGATGTCTTGCAAGCGAAGGTTAACGGCCCGGATTTTACTGGGCTCAATGCAGCGACGCGGGCGCATAGTCAGTACCTAGACTTTATTTTGCGTAAAGCGCTGGCCGTGGAGGACTAGTGTGATCTGATGCCAATTGCGTGGCCCCGCACCAGACAAACATTGCCACGGTAGATGCCCCTGCGTACCATTTCGCCTTTACCAGCTGAGCGAGCCATCGATATGTTGACAGGGAGCATTGTTGCTCTGGTCACCCCCATGCATGAAAACGGTGAGGTGGCTTGGGACGCGCTTGATGAACTGATCGAGTGGCATGTAGCAAACGGTACCCATGGCATAGTGCCCATGGGTACAACGGGCGAATCCGCCACACTGGATACGCAAGAACATCTACAGGTGATCAAGCGCACCATAGACCGGGTGGCAGGGCGTGTGCCGGTGATTGCGGGTACCGGCAGTAATTCAACCGCGGAAGCAATTCACCAAACTCAAGAAGCAGAAGCCGCTGGCGCGGATGCCTGCTTGCTGGTGACACCTTATTACAACCGACCCACTCAGGAAGGACTCTTTCGACATTTTGAAGCCATCGCTACCGCTACCTCTGTTCCCATCGTGCTTTATAACGTGCCGCCGCGCACGGGCTGCGATATGACCGCCGAAACCGTTGGGCGCCTCGCCTCCATTCAAGGCGTGGTGGGCATCAAGGAGGCCTGTGGCGACACGGCTCGCGTTACACAGATCCTCGCCGCCGTTAGCGATCAGGACGCAGAGAACTTTTTTGTTCTGTCGGGCGAAGATGCTCAAACGTTGCAAATGATGGAGCTAGGAGCCGTTGGAACCATTAGCGTTACCGCCAACGTGTTGCCGGCCGAGATGTCTGCGTTTTGTTCCGCCCACCTCGGCGGCGATCTGTCTCAGGCGCAGGCTCTTGATCAACAGCTACAGCCGGTGCACGACATTATGTTTGTGGAATCAAGTCCAACGCCGGCAAAGTGGGCATTAGCAGATATGGGGCGTATTCCAGGCGGTATTCGGCTGCCCCTGATACCCTTGAGCTCAGAGCATCACGAAGCAGTGCGTCAGCGCCTCCAGTCAGCAGGAAATAGTCAATGAAGATAGCACCAACACTGGTAGTCATGACTGCTGCATCGATCTTAACCGGCTGCGGCCTGTTGCCATCGGTACCCTTTAGCGGTGGCGCCGACAAGCCGACCAAAACCACCTATGTCGATTTACGGCCGCAGGCGCCGCTGAAGGTCCCCGAGGACCTGCGCCAAGTGGAACCGAGTCAGGTCTCAGCAATTCCCGAAATCACTGAGCAGCGCAACGCCTCTTACTATCCAGACCGACCGCCACTGCCTGATGCCAAATATGCCTCGGACAATCGCGACGAGGTGCGCGTGCAGCGCCTCGGCAATCGTAGCTGGCTCGTTATCCCCGAGTCGCCGACGACGGCTTGGCCGAAGATGAAACAGTTTTTCGCAGACAATGGTGTCGTGCTGGTGGACGACCGTCCCGAGGTGGGGCGTCTGAACACCGCCTGGCTTGAGAGCAACGACAGCCCTGCACGCGACTTGGTGCGCTCACTGGTGGCCAGTGCTCGCAGCGAGGCAGGACTGGAGAGCGGTGACGATCGATTCTTGATACGCGTCGAGCAAGGTCTGCAACCACAATCCACAGAAGTGCACCTGCGTCACGATAACGATGCCTTGAACGGGGTGGTGGCAGCGGATCTGCTGCGCGTTCAGGATACAAACTCGGACTTGATTGCAGCAGAAAATTCCTTACTTGAGCAGATTGGTGCTTATGTTGCTGCGCGTGTGGCAGAAAGCACAGTATCAAAGGTCGCGCTGCAGATTGGCAGTCAGCCCAAGAGCGACATGCGGCGCAATGCTGATGGCATTCCCGAGCTCAGTTTTTTCCTAGATCGCCGCCGCGCGGTAGCCTCTTTGACCCAGTCCCTGCGCAATGCTGGCGTTATCATCAATAGCGAAGATAGTGATGCCGGGCGATTTGATATCAGCATCCCCAGCGAAGTATTGACGGGCAAGAAAGGTGGCGGATTCTTCTGCCGTATTACTTTCTCCTGTGGCTCCCGTGGCGAATCCGATGTCACGCTATTGATGAGCGGAGCGATTGTCACAGAGCAAGGCGAAGGCTACAAAATCTCCGTGCTGCAGGACGGAAAACTGATGGCAGATGTCGACAGAGCCCAAGAGATCTTGGTCATGATCCGCGAGTTCGCAACTTGATTCCAAGGTTTAACTCGTGGGCATAGCGTCCTTAGGAAGCGGCAGTCGGGGTAATGGGACCCTCGTGGCCATTGGCGACGCCGTATTTTTGGTGGACTGCGGGTTTAATCTGAAACAGACCGAGCAGCGCCTGGCTCGACTGCAGCTGAGTCCCGGCGACCTCACCGCGATTCTGGTTAGCCATGAACACAGCGATCATATTGCCGGCGTCGCCGCTTTGAGCCATCGCTATCAAATACCCGTCCATGCTTCTTTTGGCACGCTTAAAAACGGCCCTCAAGAATTTACCTGCAATGCCTTTGATGGCGATGTTCCTTTCGAGCTTGCAGGTGTTAGGGTCAACCCCGTCGTGGTACCCCACGATGCCAGAGAACCCACGCAGTTTGTCTTCGAGCATGACGGCAAGCGTGTGGGCGTATTGTCCGACCTGGGTTGTGTCACAGGGCATGTGGTTGATCAGTTTGTTGACTGCGACTACTTACTGCTAGAAGCCAATCACGATCGCAGCATGTTAGACCGTGGCAGCTATCCACCGGCGCTTAAACGACGGGTTGGTGGTGACCTCGGCCACCTCTCCAATACCCAAGCCTTTGAGTTGCTGCATCGGATCGTGCACCCAGGATTGCACGTAGTGATAGGGCACATCAGCGAGCAAAACAACGACGTCGGCATCGTCAGTGCCTTGTTCGCTCAGCTTGAGCCCCAGCTCGCAAGCCTGCATATCGCTACCCAGCGAGAAGGACAGGGGTGGATTGGTGAGCCTCCGATTACGCGCCAGATATCCTTCGATAAGGTGATGTAATATACGCTCCGGCCACTGATCCTTCGGGTAGGGCAAAGTAACTGCGACCTAGGAATAGACCTCATGCCGTCCATCAATGTCTCCATGGAGAACTTTCAATCCGACGTTGTCGATGCGTCTCAGAACATGCCCGTGGTGCTGTTGTTCTGGGCCGAACAGGTACCGGAGTCCGCTCAGGTAAAAGTCATGGCGGAACAGGTAATGGCCGACTATGACGGTAAGGCGCTGCTCGCGCTATCGGATGTCGCCCAGGACCAAAGCTTGGCGCCCAGGCTGCAGGTGCAGGGATTGCCGAGTATTCGCATAATTCATAAGGGTGCTATCGCGGAGCAGATCGACGGGCCTATCGACGAGACCCAACTGCGAATGGTGATGGACGCCCTGACACAGTCCTCGATTGAGGCCATGCAGGGGAACCTTGATCAAATGCTCGCGGTTGGTGACTTCGCTGCCGCCGCCGCCACACTGCAGCAGAGCATTCAGGAAGAGCCGAATAATCAGGGCCTTAGAATTGAGCTTGCGGATGTCCTCATTCGTAAGGGCGATTTGGACGATGCGGGAACCGTACTGGCTTCCATACCAGAGGACACCGAAGGCCGCGCCCGACCGCAAAATCGACTCGAGTTTGTCGAAGAAGCGGCGGCAATGGACAGTGCCGAGGATCTGCAGGCCGCGATCGCAGCGAACCCTCAAGACCTTGAGTCTCGCTATGCGCTCGCCATCGTGCAAATGGTTGCCGGCGAAACCGAGTTGGCATTACAGATTTGCTTAGACATTCTGCGCGAGGATCGCGAGTTCCGTGATGATATCGGCCGTCTTACCATGATTCGAATATTCGACGTCCTTGGTAAGGGAAACGAAATGGCCACAAAGTACCGGCGGAAGCTTTTCAACGCGCTGCACTAAGACGGGTCAATCGGCCTATGGCGCGTTCCAAGGTGTCGGCGTGTCCCAAAGAAACATGCCTGTGCATACCTTCTTCGGTGAGTATCCGCACAAAACGGCAGTGGCTAACAGGTTGCTTTCGTGAGAAAGAAATGCCCGATCAGCGGAAATTCTTACAGAAATATGACGTTATAAGTTAGTAAGCACTAACTTATGGGGTTGGTTTTATGCACACTTGGACGCAAGAAAACTGTTAGTGCGAATATGCATGCGTTCTTTCCCATCAAGCTCGAATAAACCTGTATAAGCCATTGTTAAATATGTAGAAACTTGGATATTGGGGCTTTTTGAAGGTGCCTTCTGCCCGTGGTTGGGCAATCTGCTCACATTCCACGCGCAAGTTATCCTCAAAGTTATCCACAGGATGATAGGTTGTTCTGTGTAAAAAAAGCACGCAAGCACTCGACTCAGCCAAGCCTGAGAAATTTGGTAACAGTAACAAGACAGATCGTAACGACCGGCACTGCTAACTGCCCGTGGGAACAAGATATTCGCGTCTACCAAGTAGGATCGGTATCGCGCACATGATAAAACATGGCTTTCATTGCCTGAGTGCTGCCAGCCATGACCAATTCTGAACAATCTTCGACCTCTGCGCCTCAGCATCTACAGGAGACGCTGGCGCGTTATCAAGAGTTGGGGGTTCGGCAGGTGAAGCTCGGCCTGACGGATATTGATGGCGTAATACGCGGCAAGTACGTTGGTCTGCAAAAATTTGCTGGCTTGATGCAAAAACAGGGCGGTTTCTGCGACTGCGTCTTTGGCTGGGACATTGACGATCAGCTATACGATGCTGGTTCTTATACCGGCTGGCACAGCGGCTTTCCTGATACGGGTTATCGGCTGCTCGTAGAGAGCGAACGCTGGTTAGCCGAGGAAGAATGCCCCTATTTTATTGCTGAATTTGTAGAGCGCGACGGCACTGACCACCCGTTATGTCCTCGAACTCGGTTGCGTAGGGTGTTAGAAGGGCTTGCCGAGCAAGGCTTGAGCGTGCGCGCGGGGTTCGAGTACGAGTTTTTCGTCTTCGATGAGACACCCCATAGCATCCGCGACAAGGGTTATCGAAATCTCTCGCCAATCACGCCGGGTAACTTTGGCTACTCGGTGTTGCGAACGTCCGCGCTCGGTAATGAATTCACAGAGTTCATGAACTACTGCGCAAATATCGATTGTGAGCTAGAGGGACTGCACTGTGAAACAGGCCCCGGCGTCTGGGAAGCCGCATTGGCCTCCAAATCAGGGCTTGAAGCAGCGGACCGTGCATCCCTCTTCAAGACATTTGCTAAGGGCTATTTTCAACGTCGACACATGTTGGCGACCTTTATGGCGAAGTGGTCGATGGACTATCCCGGTCAAAGCGGTCATCTACATCTCAGTCTCAGCGATGCAGAGGGCCAGAATATTTTTTACGACGGCGCAGAGCCCGCGGGCATGTCGGTAAAAATGCGCCACGCGGTTGCAGGCTTGCAGCGCTACTTGCCTGAGTTTTTGGCTCTACTTGCGCCTACGGTGAACAGCTATACCCGCTTAGTGAAGGGTGCTTGGGCGCCAACAGCTGCGACTTGGGGAATCGAAAACCGCACCGCTGCCATTCGCGTCATTCCGGGTGATCAGTACAGCCAGCGAATTGAGGTGCGGGTAGGCGGCGCGGACGCTAATCCCTATCTCGTGCAGGCAGCAGCCCTAGCTGCGATGGATATCGGCATGCGAGAGCAGCTATTGCCCGATGAACCGGTCCTAGGCAACGCCTATGAAGCAGAAGACGATTTATCGCCAGAATTTCACTTTGCCTCAGACCTAATGTCCTCTGCTCGGCGTTTTGCCGCATCTTCCGCCGCCAAGGAGCAGTTCGGCGAAACCTTTGTTGCGCACTTTGCTATGACACGCGAGTGGGAAGCTCGCGAGTATCATCGCACCATCAATAGCTGGCAGCTCGAGCGCTATTTTGAAATAGTCTGACATGAATCACGTCAAGGTAATCTATTGATGTCTGTGCATCTCGGCATTTTACAAACGGACTCGGTACTCGAGGATTTGCAGCCGCGCTTTGGCGACTACCCACAAATGTTCGAGGGGCTGTTTCGTGAGCAAGACCCTGGGATGACCTTTACCACCTATAATGTGCAGCATGGGCTGCCCGATAACCTTGAGTGCGATGCGTATCTGATCACCGGTTGTAAACTCAGCGTTTATGACGACCTGCCGTGGATTAGGGAATTGGCGAGCTTTGTCCGTCAAGCGATCGAGGCGAAGAAGAAAATTCTTGGCATATGCTTTGGCCATCAGCTCATCGCACACTTTTTTGGCGGTGAGGCGGGTCCCGCGTCCGCAGGCTGGGGGGTAGGGGTGCAAACGAACGATCTTGTCATGACCCACGGCTGGATGGGTGACGTTAACCAAATCCCATCCCAGCTTCACCTGGTCGCTAGTCATAAAGATCAGGTATTGAAGTTACCGGAGGGGGCAGAAGTCTTCGCCAGCAGTGATTTTTGCCCGGTCTCAGGATTTACGCTCGGCGATGAGGTACTCACCATTCAGGGTCATCCGGAATTATCCGCCGAGTATTCTGAGGCGCTAATGGGCGTACGACGGCAACTTTTGGGCGAGGATGTCTACCAAGCCGGCATAAACAGTCTGCAAAAAAGCACCGATGAACGCCTATTTGCGCGATGGATGTTAGCCTTTATTAACGATCAAGCGGCAGTGTCTGATCAAGTAGAGGTCAGCCGACAACGTCATGGCTAAGGTACCCCGCGGTTTTGGGCGATTTTTGCTGCGAGGCGCAGCACTGCTAAAAAACCCCCGTTTACTCAAGCAAATGCTGGCTAAGGCGGTCAGCAAAATGGGCCGCGCCGAAGGCGGGCCGCTACGGGAGGTCAGGGAGCAGTTGCAGCGCTTGATAGCGCTGCTAAAAGCCTACGTCTCTGGTGAGTACCGAGATGTATCGACCCAGACCATGGTCACCGTGGCTACGGCAATTGTGTACTTTGTAGTGCCCTTCGACGGCATACCCGATTTTCTGTTCGGCTGGGGCTTGGTAGACGATGCCGCAGTAATCAGTTACGTGGTGGCGCAAATTTCGAGCGAGTTAGAGGCTTTTGCCGCGTGGCAAGAAGCCCAGGAGCCAAAAGTCCAACAGCAGGAGGCTGACGAGCAAGATGCTGATAAAGACAAACTCCCAGCGGATATTCCCGAGGACGACGACAGTTAGAACAAAAGGTCGACGCAATTTACTCCTGGCCGCAGTTTCGCGCTGGGCGATCGTGATGGCCTGCACGGTGCTATCAGTAGCGGGACCTACCCACGCCAAGTCGTTGCCCACCACAGATTTAACGGTCAAATACCGCGTATATGTCTTTGGTCTACCGACCTGGTTTGACGCCAAGGTCGATGTCGACTTCGAAGACGACGATGTCACCATGGTCAGCGAGCTGCAGAGCTGGCTGGTCAGTAATTTTCACAGCACCAGCTTTAGCTTCAGCGATTGCGACTATCAACCTCAAAGCTATACGAATAAGGGATTCAGCCCGGGCTGGAAGTTTGATGACTCCCTGCATTACGACTGGGCGAATCTGGCCGCTCAGTATCGAGGCTTCCTGCAGCGCCCGAATCAAGATGAGCCGGTGTATCAGGAGCTGGAGCATGAGTTGTATGACCCAAATGACGCCGGGTTCTATGTCGACAAGCTCACTCAGTTTTACGTGATGGGCTGTCACTTTGGCAG
>CACMHG010000044.1 GCA_902613475.1 K189A clade bacterium | reverse complement strand
GTGCAGAGCGAACGTTTTGTTGCATCCCACGGCGGGCGGCGCGACGACATCTCGATCTACGGTCAGGAGAGTAATCCGACCACGTGGCGCCTAGCAGCCATGAACTTGGCGATACGTGGCTTTGCTGCAGATCTTGGTAAAGAGCCAGGCGATACTTTTGCGGACGACCAGTTTCCCGATACCAAGTTTGATTACATTCTCGCGAATCCGCCGTTCAACATTTCGGACTGGGGTGGCGAGAAATACGAGAACGACGTTCGTTGGAAATTCGGGCGTCCGCCGGCAGGCAACGCTAACTACGCGTGGCTTCAGCATATGCTCTGGAAGCTCGCACCAGGCGGTCAGGCAGGGGTTGTTCTTGCTAACGGTTCAATGAGTTCCAACACCGGTGGTGAAGGTCAGATACGAGAGGCAATGGTGCGAGGTGACGTGGTTGAGGTCATGGTCGCATTGCCCGGTCAGTTGTTCATTAACACACAGATTCCTGTTTGCCTCTGGTTCCTGACCAACGACAAGACCATGAACGGACGAGACCGCAGTGGCGAGACTCTGTTCATTGATGCCCGGCAGTTGGGGACGATGGAGACCCGTGTTCTAAAGGTCTTCGCTGATGAAGACATCTCAAAGATTCAAGATACGGTGCAGTTGTGGAAGGCGGATGAAGGTTACGAGGACGTTGCGGGATTCTGTAAATCAGCGTCTCTGGAGGAGATTGAGAAGAATGGGTTTGTACTGACGCCCGGAAGATACGTTGGTGCAACAGATGAAGAGGAAAGCGCAGAACCTTTTGATGAAAGGATGCAACGACTTCTGGAAGGTCTGAGCGAATTAGGAAAGCGCAGTAAAGAGGTTGATTTGCGGATTAGCGACGGTCTAAAGAGGATCGGGTATGAGGTCTGAATGGATGAGATATACCGTAGATGAGATTGCCGCCGATATCCCGTCATCAATTGCGATAGGTCCTTTTGGATCAAGGATGAAAAGCGATAGTTATGTGTCAGAGGGTGTTCCCGTAGTAAGGGGGAATAACATAGTTGATGGACAACACCCAGAGGGTGAATTTGTTTACGTAACAGAAGAGAAGGCGCTTGAATTAAAGTCCTCAATGGTTGTAGGCGGTGACCTTGTGTTCCCGCATCGGGGGGCAATCGGCAAGGTGTCGCTGATTCCTCAGGATGCAACTATGATTCTGTCATCCAGTTTGATGAAGTTGACACCTAATAAGGACAAGTGCAGTTCGTCTTTTTTGTTCTATTTCTTCAGATCAAAAAGGGGTGCTTACGAACTATTAAAAAATGCTTCTACGGTCGGAACTCCAGGGATCGGTCAACCGCTGACCTCTCTGAAACAGATTGAAATCGACCTGCCGCCAATAAAAGAACAAAAAGCAATCGCCCACATCCTTGGCACCCTAGACGAGAAGATCAAACTCAACCAGAAGATGAACCAATCGCTTGAAGAGATCGCCAAGGCAATCTTCAGGTCATGGTTTATGGACTTTGATCCTGTGCGAGCAAAGGTAGAGGGTCGCCCCACTGGTCTTCCCCCTGAAATCAGTGATTTGTTTCCTGATGAGTTGATTGATTCGGAGATTGGCGAGATTCCGAAGGGGTGGGAAGTCACGCCCCTTCAGGAATGTGTAATTGAAATCGAATCCGGGCGGCGACCCAAAGGTGGAATCGACAAGTCTCTCCAGCAAGGCATCCCTAGCGTGGGGGCGGAGAGCATCGCACCCGCAGGGGAGTTTGACTTTAGCAAAGTCAAATACGTTTCCGCCGAGTTTGCGGAAAAGATGAAGAAAGGAAGAGTGCAAAATTTTGATGTTGCACTATACAAAGATGGCGGAAAACCGGGGCAGTTCATCCCAAGAGTTGGAATTTACGGTGACGGGTTCCCGTTCGACCATTTCTACGTCAACGAGCATGTATTTCTTCTACGCAGTGAGCAACTGGGTCAACCATTCTTATACAGATTGGTCTCATCTCCGGCGCTCCTTTATCAGTTGATAGCAAAGGGGTCAGCAAAAGCGGCACAACCGGGACTCAACCAAACTGAAGTAGTTGAGAGTACCTTTGTCTGCCCTAACGAGGACGCCATTACTGTATTCAACAGTAAAACTCGCCCTCTACTTGAGCGACAGTTCCTGCTCGGGAAGGAGAATGAAATCCTTTCCGACCTCAGAGACACACTCCTCCCCAAACTCATCTCCGGTGAACTCCGCATCCCTGACACTGAAAAGTTTCTTGAAGAGGCGGGTATCTGATGGCTGTCATCAACGAGGACCTCGTCGAACTGAAAGCTATCGAATGGTTCAAGGAGATTGGCTACGACTATTTACTAGGTTATGACATCGCTCCAGAGGAACCCGCCGAAGAGAGAAAGAACTATCGAGACGTGATTTTGGTTGATCGACTGCGAGCGGCCATTCAAAAATTGAATCCTGTCCTGCCTCCGCAGACAGTGGAACTCGCAGTCTCCGATATCCTTAATCCCAACAATCCTTCGTTGGTGTCTTGCAACCGAGACGTCCACAGCCTTATCACTCGAGGCGTGCCGGTCACCTACCAAGATGGGAATGAAGAAATTGGCGTTAGAGCAAGGGTCATCAATTTTGACGATCCGGCTAACAACGACTGGCTTGTTGTTAATCAGTTCACGATCGTTGGGGAAAAGGAACGAAGACCCGATGTTGTGGTGTTTATAAACGGTATTCCTCTGGTCGTGCTTGAGCTCAAAAATGCTGCCTCCGAGGATGCCGACATTTGGGCAGCTTTTAATCAGCTTGAAACCTACCGAAACGATATCCCCAAGCTTTTTGAGTACAACGCTTTTCAGGTGATAAGCGACGGCATCTATGCGCGCATGGGCTCAATCACCGCCGATACCGAGCGCTTTATGCGCTGGAGAACCGTGGAAGGGGAGACGACCGATCCCTTGGGGGAGCACAGAGAATTCGAAACCTTAGTAAGAGGCATTTTCGACAAGCGCCGTTTTCTAGATTACTTGCGGTACTGCTGCCTGTTCGAGTCTGAAGATAAGTTGATTAAAAAGATCGCGGGGTACCATCAGTTTCACGCGATACAAAGCGCGCTTGAAAGCATTGTGTCGGCGTCTGCTTCCTCTGGAGATGGCAGAGGGGGCGTTGTCTGGCACACGCAAGGCGCGGGTAAAAGTATTGAGATGGCGTGCCTGGCGGGAAGGATAATTTCTGATCCGAGATTAGAGAACCCAACAATCGTCATGGTTACCGACCGACAGGATTTGGATGGTCAGTTGTTTTCAGTGTTTGCTAATGCAGGCGACCTTCTAGGTGAATCACCTAAACAGGCGGACTCTCGTGAGGAGCTGCGCGAGCTGCTAACGAATCGACCATCTGGCGGAATTATCTTCACGACGATCCAAAAGTTTGGATTACAGAATGAAGAAGAGGCTTTCCCGTTGCTGACCGACCGGCGCAATGTGGTGGTGATCTGCGACGAGGCACACCGGACGCAGTATGGGTTCAAGGGTCGGGTCGATCAAAAAACTGGAGCCATAAAGTACGGCATGGCGCGACATCTGCGTGACGGTCTGCCGAACGCAACGTTTTTGGCGTTTACCGGAACACCAATCTCTGAGGCTGATCGGGACACTCAAGCAGTTTTTGGCAGCTACATCTCTGTCTACGACATCAAGCAGGCAGTGGATGATGGCGCCACGGTTCCTATCTACTACGAGTCACGGCTTGCGAAGTTAGAGCTTGATCAAGCGCTTGCCGGGCAGATCAGCGATTTGGCTGAAGAGGCTTTGGAAGATGCTTTGGATGAGGAGTCGGAGCGGGAGAGAGCCAAAACGAAATGGTCTACGTTAGAGGCTGTTGCAGGATCAGAGCTTAGACTTCGTCAAATAGCTGAAGACTTGATCGAGCATTATGAATCTCGGCAGGAAACCCAGCCGGGTAAGGCAATGATCGTATGCATGAGTCGAGAGATCTGTGTTCGTTTATACAATCAACTGATCGAACTCAGACCTGAGTGGCACGATGACGATCACATGAAGGGAGTCATAAAAGTCGTGATGACGACTTCGGCTTCGGACGAACAGCTGCTTCAGCCGCACCATACTAATAAGCCTCAAAAGAAAGACCTTGAGAAGCGATTTAAGGATCCATCAGACCCGCTGCAAATTGTCCTGGTAAGGGACATGTGGCTCACCGGCTTCGATGCGCCATGTCTCACAACCATGTATATCGACAAGCCGATGGAAGGCGCAAATCTTGCCCAAGCAATCGCTCGCGTGAACCGCGTCTTTAAAGACAAGCCCGGCGGTCTTTTGGTCGACTACATTGGGATCGCACCACAACTTAAGAATGCGCTAGCAACTTACTCTGCTAGTAACGGAACAGGTAAACCTACTTTAGATGTCGACGAAGCGTTCCGGATTTTTGGTGAGAAATTCGAGGTCGCTTGTGACCTACTGCATCCGACTGACTGGTCTGACTTCAGAAATAATGCGCTGGAGATCTTGCCGGAAGCCTTGGACCACCTATTGGGTTTAGAAGATGGGAAGAAACGATACTGCGATGCTGTGCTCGCGATGACTAAAGCGTTCGCTCTTTGCGGAGTACTTGATAAGGCGCTTGAGAAGCGAGATGAGGTCGCGTTTCTGCAGGCGATTCGTGCGCTTCTGATAAAGGGCGATGTTATACCGCCATCTAAAAAAGACATTAATCACGAGTTACGCCAGCTTGTATCAGAGGCAGTGGTCTCTACAGGAATAGATAACGTGTTTGACCTTGCAGGCTTGGATCGTCCCGACATATCAGTACTGTCAGACGACTTTCTCGATAAAATAAGCACTGAGGTGCCGAAAAATCTCGCGGTAGAGCTGCTAGAGCGTCTAATGCGCGATGAGATTAAATCGAAGTTTCGGACAAACACGGTTAAGACTAGGAAGTTCGGAGATTTGCTCGAAAAATCACTCGCGAAATATGCAAACAGATCCATTGAGGCGGCAAAGGTTATCGAAGAGCTGATTGCTATGGCAAAGGCATTTCAGGCGGACCTCGAATTGATGCAGCGCATGGAACTGGATGAGTCGGAGCAGGCGTTTTATGACGCTTTAGCGCAAAACGAATCTGCTCAAGAGTTGCTTGGAGAGGAAGTGTTGGTCGAGATTGCAAAGGAGATATCAAAAAAACTTCGCGCAAATCTGACCGTAGACTGGGAAGTGAAAGAAGCTGTAAGAGCGAAGTTACGTCTTATGGTTAAAACGCTTCTGAAGAGATACCGGTATCCCCCTGATCGAGCATCCGATGCAGTGGAAGAGGTTTTGCAACAAGCTGAGCTGGTCGCTGGGGGTTGGAGTTAGCAAGATTTTAAGTTCTTCTGTGACGTCAATTGGTCGTCGCTCTCCGTCTTTACAGATAGGTTTTTCTTCGCTACCGTATTTTGAACCTGGAAACAGGTGGGCATTTGATTACCAGCTTGTGCGCCCGCACGTTGCGAAGCACTAAAGAGGAAACCTTCATGGATATAGAGAAGCTATCAAAGCGTCTCGGGATTCCCATAGTCCCCGAAGACGATCCGATCTACAAAACCTCGCCGACGATACTCTTCGCGAACCGACGATTGACTGCGTCAGTGGATAACGAAATATCTGAGCGCTCAGACAAAAACAAATCGTTAAAGAGCTACGACGGACCAGTGCCAATCCGGCGCTTAACCGGCAAAGCAACGCGAGAATTCAACGAGCGAATGGGCTTATCAAACAGCGCCTTAGTAATTTCAAACAAGCTGAAGGGATCGCCAAAACGCTAACGTCCTCACTCGACTAAAAACTTAATTAAACACCCGTTAAATCGTTGTAAGGAAAGTAGATGGAAGACTCAAAGACCTCACAGAAAAGCAAATCGTCTCAGAACTCAAGCGGAAGAGTCCAAGTGGAATACTTAACGGGCAAAGCAACGCGAGAATTCAACGAGCGAATGGGCTTATCAAACAGCGCCTTAGTAATTTCAAACAAGCTGAAGGGATCGCCAAAGCGCTAACGTCCTCACTCGACTAAAAACTTAATTAAACACCCGTTAAATCGTTGTAAGGAAAGTAGATGGAAGACTCAAAGACCTCACAGAGAAGCAAATCGTCGCAGAGCTCAAGCGGAAGAATAAAAGCCCGGAGATTAACAGGCAAAGCAGCCGACGCATACAGAGAGCGAATGGGCTTATCAAGCAGCGCCTTAGTAATTTCGAACAAGCTGAAGGGATCGTCTGAGAGCCAGCGTCCACACGCGACGTTCCTACCAAAACAAGGGACACCTTCCAAATAGGAGGTTCTCGCGACCTGATGGCAATAAGACAGATAAAGCCAGTGTCAAAACCTCCACAGCTCCTCGAGTACTCTAGAAGATTTGGGCACCGCCCATCGAGGGAAGCTCTGAAGTTCAAGACGGAGGCGGAGTTGGTGGCGCTAGCGACTGAGGCGCTGAAAAATAACAATCCTGTCGAGACCTGGGCGATGAGACCATCATTAAAGACGGAGACATTGCTGGACGAGTACTACCAAAACTCAGATGCGAAGCAATGAACAAATCACTAAAGTTGCGGCTTGGAAAAACACACGCGACTATATTGACTATTGAGCGTGTCGAGACATCACCGCTCGGTCTAAGATTGCGCGCCGTGCACAAATACCGAAGCCAGAAAGTCCTTGAGTCAGCCATTGACATATTACTTTTTCTCGAACAAACGCTGGATTTGACCCGAAATGCTGATTATAGGTCAGCGATGCAAGCTAATGGGTTTGCTGATCTCGTAACGTTCTTCGATGCCAATTTTGCAAGCGCAGAAGCTCTAGGACTGGCGGCTGCCAATTTGAAAAGTTGGGAGCAAGAGGTAAAAGCGCGGCGACAGGCACTTGCAATTCAGGGAGCGGCTTTTAAAGAGTCCTACGAGTCCTCAGCAAAAAGCAATTGTCGCATCGAGGGGCATGACTGCGCCTGGAAATACGCAGACGACACCTCAGATGCAAAATGGATTCATCTTGGGAAAGTAGCTTGCGACTGGGTATTGGATTCAGGTCACGTAGATCTCAAGCTCGCAAAACCAAGTAAAGGTGATTGGAAGATGGCGTTCACTTATCCACCTAGGGGTGACTTTGATGAGTCTTCAGATGTCTTCGAGGAGATAATTGAAGCCCAGTCAGTTAATGGTCTCCTCGAATACATTCAGCACCATAGTGACACGCTCAGCTTTTGGGACTGTGTTCGCCTTATCATTAATCTGGACCTGGAGAATCATCAGATAAGTCTTTTGAGAGCTAAAGCGCAAAGCGAAGGGCTCGAGGATTCAGACACTGTCGATTGAATGAAAAACAACTTGTGCGCGCGGCGTACTTCATTCCCGATATCTTTGGGAACGCCCAACAAAACCTAACTATGTGAGCGATCGCTAACTTTTCTGAAATAAAAAGCTGACCAAATGCTGACCACTGGAGACTAATAGAGCTCATCTCAGACTAATTCGTGGTCAACAATCCGGCTTCATCCCTTCTTGTATGGTGGAGGCGGCGGGAGTTGAACCCGCGTCCGCTGGCTCGCCATTATTGGCTCTACATGCTTAGAGTCCGTCTATTAATTTAGCTTCCTGCGACCCGACGGTCAGGGTGCGATCAGCGATCCCGATTGGTTTTAACGGTTCAGCCCCGGGCGAGGCATCCACGCGATCTTGCTGTTTTGCCGTCCATTTCTCCTAGCAAGAAACGAATCATGGACGTAAGCGGGTTTTTTAGGCCGCTAGTGCGTAGTTTTCGTCGTTGGCAACTATAAAAAGTTACAGCGATTGTTTTACGAGAGTCACTACCCTCTCGGCATGCACCGCAAACTTTGATACCCGCGTCGAAACCAAGTCGCCCCCAATAAGGTTGGGTTTGCTACCAGGCTCGGTTGCGACACAGCGTCAAAAGCAGAAACTTTCGACGCGGACGCGTCCTGAAACCAAGTCGCCCCCAATAAGGTTACTACGTGTTGCGAGCCGCATTAAAACGGTGACGCGCATCACGCTGGTAGTTGTACGTAAGGGTTGTTTGCTGTCTCTAGCTCCCTTGGTGTTCGTGTATGTCCCGTCGAGAATAGCACGTTCTCGAGCGGGGGCAGTGGCCCAGTCAGCATTAAGTCAGCACGTGCGGTGTTCCCCAGGGCTCGTTCGCTAGCGGGTTTAAGGGGTTTCTGGTACAAGATGGCTGCCGACAGAGGGTGAGCAGAGTACATGAGCGTAGATTCCAGAAGAGTCGAGAAAGTTTTTTCAGTGATGCAAAACCTCGCATCGACCGGTGACGGTTTAGTGCGCGTGGGTGAAATTGCCGATGCCTTGCGCGATGCCAATGCTCCAACGCCTGCCTGGCAGTTGCGCGCCGACTGCAGTGCGCTTGCCGATGAAGGCCGCATTAGCCTGCATGCTGAATCTGGCGCCTGGCTTGTGGCAAGCCAGCGTCGTGCTGAAGGCGCGGCCTAAATGAAAACGGTGCTCGATACGTCGGCCTTGCCGGTCATTGCGCAGCCCGGTCGCATCTGCATTTTGCAGTCGAAATGGCACTTCACGTTGGTGCAAAGCATGACCGAAGCCTGCACGCGGGTGTTGGCTCAGGCCGGCTACACGGAAATTGATATCCACACCCTCCCGGGATCGCTTGAAATTCCGCTCGCTGCCAGAGATTTGCTGGCAGAAGACTCTATAGGCCAGATTGACGCAGTCATTTGCTTTGGCGTCATTGTTAAGGGCGACACCCTGCACTTTGAAATGATCAGCCAAGAATCCATGCGTGGGCTGGGGGCTGTTATGCACGAATTCCGCCGGCCGGTGATTGTCGAAATTTTGCCCGTGTTCACAGAACAACAGGCCATCGATCGTGCTAGCGATGATGAATTCAACAAAGGCATCGAAGCCGCCGTTGCAGCGATTGAAATGGTGGCTTGGCGTCGCGCTAATACGGCCTAGCTTCTGCTGACCTTGAACAGGCGCTGTTTGTCTCGCGCCCAGTCTTTTTCTCTGCTGGCCTCGCGCTTGTCGTGCTGTTTTTTACCCTTGCCCATCGCGATTTCACACTTCACCTTGTTGCCTTTCCAATACAGTGCTAATGGCACAATGGTGTAGCCCTTTTGCTGGCTGGCAATGAACAGGCGCGACAGTTCCTTGGCGTGCAAGAGTAGCTTGCGCATGCGCTGAGGTTCTGCGATCACGTGGGTGGATGCGCTTAGCAGTGGGGTGATCGTACAGCCCGCCAAATAAGCCTCGCCCTTGTGAATTTGCACAAAGGCCTCGGCCAGTTGAACCTTGCCATCGCGAATACTTTTGACCTCCCAACCCATCAGCATTAGTCCGGCCTCGAATTTGTCCTCAATAAAGTAGTCATGCCGTGCGCGGCGATTTTGCGCAATGCTGCCCGGGCTGCTTTTTTTTCCTGACTTTGCCATTGGCGAATCCGAGTGATTCAAGGTGAGACGAGTACCGCAGTATACAGTAGCTGATCGCAAGCCCGCTTACCCAACTGGTCAAGCCGGGTGATTTCGGTAGTACAATTGCCGTGTACGACTGCAAAGGGCTTCCAATGGCGACACCTTCCAATTCTTCATCCGCTTCATCGCAACGGTGGTCGAGTCGCTGGCTCTTCGTGCTTGCCGCTGCAGGCTCTGCTGTTGGTCTTGGCAATATCTGGAAATTCCCCTACATCGCGGGCGAGAACGGTGGTGGCGCCTTTGTGCTGATTTACCTTGTCTGCATTGCCGCCGTGGGTATTCCTATCATGGTTAGCGAAGTATTGATGGGGCGCCAGGGTCGGTCCAGTCCGATCCATACAATGCGCAAATTGGCCAAGGCATCGGGTCGCAGCGAGCGCTGGTCGATCTTGGGCTGGATGGGCGTACTGGCAGGATTTTTGATTCTCTCTTATTACGCCGTCATTGCCGGCTGGGCGGTGAGCTACATTTGGGCCAGCGGCAGCGGCACCTTTGATGGAGCTTCT
>CACMHG010000043.1 GCA_902613475.1 K189A clade bacterium | reverse complement strand
CAAAGGATTTGTGGTTCAAAATCGTCGCGTGAAAGTAGCTACCCAAAATGGGTTCTTCTGCGGCCTTACGCTCTGCTTCTTCCCGCATGACTGGCCAAAGATCATCCAGACTATTCACATCAGTAAGCGACCCTGCCTGCTGATCTTGGGTGACCTCCAAGAATCGGTTTTGCAGCGCGCTGGAAGTGGCTTTTAACGACATGAGTACCCCCAAAAGCGGCCTTCGAATGAAAAATACATGGCCGAGTGGTCAGACTAGCAGTGTGCGGTCCTCCACGCGAACCCCGTGGCCCTGTCATCGCGATATCCGAAAAAATCTGAGGATTGTCGCCACTGGGCGGACTGTGTAGGGTGCGCGCAATCAAGGATGCAGTTCCCGCTTGGCAAAGCAGTATGAGATCAGACGAGTGAAACAGTCATTTGAAACGGTGGCCATCGTTGCGCGCCGATATTCCGATGCGATTATCGCAAGCATCAATGCGGTGGAAGCATTGCTGCGGCGTAACGGGATCGATGTTTTATTCGGTGCCCAGACCCTTGCAGCAATGGAGCAACATGATCCAACCGGCAGCGAGCGGGCGGCCGTCGCCGATCAGGAAATGGGAGACAGAGCCGACCTTGTTGTCGTCGTAGGAGGCGATGGCTCGTTACTTGGATTTGGCCGCGAGATGGCTGTATGTGGTGTACCCGTGGTCGGGGTCAATCGCGGTGGTCTTGGATTTTTGGCGGCCATTTCCCCGGAGCACATCGAAGCCAAATTCTCAGAGATCCTCGAGGGTCGATTCACCATCGAAGAACATTTTTTGCTGCAAGCCTCGATTCTGCGAGAAGGCCAGGTAATTGCACAGCAAAGCGCGCTTAATGATGTTGTGGTCTCACCGGGAGGGGTGATGGGCATGATGGAGTTTGCGCTCTGGCTCGATGACGAATACGTCTACGATCAGCGCTCCGATGGCTTAATCGTGGCCAGTCCCACAGGTTCGACAGCCTATGCTCTCTCTGCCGGCGGCCCCATCATGCACCCGGGTCTCGACGCCATCGTCGTGGTGCCCATGTTCCCCCACACGCTGACATCCCGGCCCTTAGTCGTGCCTGGCAATCAGGTGTTGCGTCTGCGTTTGCTTAATGATTCAAGCTCGGCACCGCAAATCAGCTGCGACTCGCAGGTTCAGATTCGCTTTGAGGCAGGTGACGAGATCCAAATTCAAAAGCACAGCCATCCCTTGAAATTGCTGTCTCCATCGGGGCACAGCTTTTACGAGGCCTGTCGCTCCAAATTGGATTGGGCTAGCCGCCTAGGTGGACAGAAGCTGCGCTAACCAGTCTTTTCCCATACCTGTCAAATGCCAGCCAGGTCTGAGGGATGATCTATGTCTTTGATCACACCAGCGTCTGCAACCTGCACGTTCTCGATTCGGTCGCGCTGAGACTTCAACAAGTCCCGCGCACCCGCGTCACCCCTCGCCTCGGCGACGGCGTCAAAAAGCGATGAGTGAAACCCGATAGGATGCCCGTGGGGTGCCGGTGTCGTAACGAAACCGTCTTTAGAGGGCTGTAGTCGAGGACGAATTATCGGGTATTGTGTTAACGCAGCGTGCTGCCTTAGCCGCTTCAGAGTCGCGACTTTAACGAATGGCATGTCCAGTAAACCAACAAATGCCCACTGCCAAGGGAGTTTTTCAAAGCCCGCTGCTAACGAGTGTCCCATACCCAGGTGGGCCTGCTCGGTTTTGATAATGGTTGCGTACGGTGCAGAAAGCTCCGCCAGGGCCTCATCCTCCGCCCGCACCACAAGCCGCAGTTCATCGAACACCTCGGCGTATCGACCCAGGGTAGTCTCGGCAACGGTTGAGTCTCCAAGGCGGGCCATGCGTTTGTCGCTGCCAAAGCGGCGCGCAAACCCTGCGCCTAGAAGAATGGCACCAATCCTTGGTTTAGACGCAGTCAACGGTCGCGGATCATGGCTCAGGCAAGGGCAGCGATGCGCTCTCGGGCGGCCACGGCCCGAGTTTTTCGCACCGCTGTAATTTCAGCCAGTATGGCTATCGCGATCTCCGGAGGGGTCTTACTGCCAATGGGCAGGCCAATCGGTGCGTGCAGGCGGTCAATATCCGAAGCTTTGAGGTCTAAGGCCAGAAGCCTTTCACGACGGTTAGCTGAGGTGCGCGAGGAGCCCATGGCGCCAATGTAAAACGCGTCGCCCACCAAGGCCTCCATTAGCCCCATATCGTCGATGCGCGGGTCATGGGTCAGAGCCACGATAGCGGTTGCAGCGTCATTGGCGTGCGCACGCACCGCATCGTCTGGCATATCTGCGACTTTTTTCACACCGGCGATGCTGAACTGTTCCAGTAAGTCCGTGCGCGGGTCGCATACGGTAATCTCGTAATCCAGACTCAGCGCCATTTGCGCTAGATAGGCGCTTACCATGCCAGCGCCAATGATGAAAAGCTGGTGTGCTGGCCCATGGGTATGTTCAAGCACCTGGGAGTCGTGATCCCACTGCAGAGGTTCAAAGCTGCAGTTCGTCACGATAGAGGTCGAGCCTCGCTTCAAATCAACGATCCGTCTCGCGCACTGACGCTCCGCCAATGCCTGGGTCAGTGAGGCGAAGTGAGCACGAGTGGTTTCCTCGGGATGCAGGGGCTCAACAACGATATAGAGGTGACCGCCACAGGGCAGGCCGAGCTTTTCGGTCTCCTCGGCGGTGATACCGTATTGAAAGAACTGTGGTCCGTCCGCTGCGAGTTCACCGCTGGTAAGTTTCTCAAGCAGATCCTCTTCCACGCAGCCCCCGGACAATGAGCCAACGATCACACCGTCGCGGTTACAGGTTAGCAGTGAGCCAATGGGCCTTGGCGATGACCCCCAAGTCTGTACCACCGTGGCTAACCAGCATGTCATGCCATCAGCTAACCAGTTACTGACTTGATTAAGTACTTCTTTGTCCACCGCTTGAAGCATGTTCGGCTTCCATTACTCAACAGAGAAACAAACCCTAGCGCGTTGCGTCTTGGGCTGCCAGCGCGGCAATGCACTGGTATTCAGCCGAATCCTGTCCAGCGAAGGCGCCGTTGGCCGAGGGTGAATGTTGCGCCCTGTGAACCACAACACTTTCGCGAAGGAATTGCGGGGCTACTATGTCGGGCAACTCAATTAAGGAGCGATGCAGATGGACGCACGATCAGTGGGCCTTCGGTTGGTAGAACTGGCCCGGGCAAATCAGGACGCCAAGGCGGTAGAAGAGCTATACGACGAGAATATTGTCAGTATCGAAGTTATGGGAGGTGCTAACGATGAACCCCAGATTGGCAAGGGTATCGACGCAATTTACGAAAAACACGCGTGGTGGAAAAGCGTTGCGACAGTCCACGACATCGATATCGAAGGACCATTTGCCGGTAACGGCGACGATCATTTTGTCGTTCGTTAGCAAATGGAAGTCACCATGGAAGGCCAGCGCAGCCAGGTGAGCGAGGTGGGTGTGTACACGGTAGCCAAGGGCAAAATTATCAAGTAAGTCTATCTCGACTTGGTGTCGTAGTGATGGTGCGCTGGCTTAAAGATTGTATTTGTTCTTCGATACAGGGTTAGTCCGCTAATCCCCAGGCTGCGGGGTCATGATCGGGTGTAGTAAGCTTTGCGCTTTATCCCTCGGAACCCAGCATGTCACAGCAGAAGCAGCCAGATCAGGATCAGCCAGAGAAAGACCAGCTAGAAAAAGACCATACCGCGACACAGGATGCGCCTAAGGCGATCTATTTGGCCGACTATCAGGCACCTGGTTACACCACCCAGCAAACCGAGCTTCACTTCGACATTCGCGATGGCCAAACCACCGTGACTGCGACTCTGCAGGTGGCTCGTCAAGACGCCGCAGCAAGCCAAATCGAATTGCTTGGTGAAGAGCTAACCTTGGTTTCTGTAGCGCTGGATGGACGTGAATTGTCCAGCAACGAATACGAACTCACCGAACGTGCGCTGACTCTGTTTAATCTTGCCGAGACCCATCAGGTGCGGATCGTGACGCAGATTTGTCCCGAGGAAAATACTGCACTTGAGGGGCTATACCGCTCCAGCAGCATGTACTGCACTCAGTGTGAGGCGGAAGGTTTTCGTAAAATCACCTACTACCAAGACCGCCCGGACGTGCTGTCCAAATTCAAAACGACGATTGTTGCCAATGCCGAGCGTTACCCGAATCTGCTTTCCAACGGTAACCTAATTCATGAGGCATCGCTGCCGGACGGTCGACGGGAGGTCACCTGGGAGGATCCTTTCCCCAAGCCCAGCTACCTGTTTGCGTTGGTAGCGGGCGACCTGGCAGTTCTCGAAGACAGCTTCACCACCATGACGGGTCGTGAGGTCAAGCTGCAGATATTCTCCGAAGCCCACAATATCGCGCAGTGCGACTACGCAATGGACGTATTGAAGCGCTCCATGCGGTGGGACGAAGAAAGATTCGGTCGCGAATACGACCTAGACATCTACATGATCGTCGCAGTCGAAGACTTCAACATGGGAGCCATGGAAAACAAAGGCCTCAATGTTTTCAATACATCTTGTGTACTGGCTTCCCCGGACACCGCGACAGACGAGGCCTATCAGCGCGTAGAGGCCGTTGTCGCGCACGAGTACTTTCATAATTGGTCTGGCAACCGCGTGACCTGTCGTGATTGGTTCCAGCTCAGTCTTAAAGAGGGGTTCACCGTATTTCGCGACGCCGAGTTCAGTAGCGATATGAACTCACGGTCGGTAAAGCGAATTGAAGATGTCGGATTTCTGCGTTCAATCCAGTTCGCGGAAGACGCGGGGCCACTGGCGCATCCTGTACGCCCAAGTAGCTACATGGAAATTTCCAACTTCTACACGACGACGATCTACGAGAAGGGTGCCGAGGTTGTGCGAATGTACCAGACCCTGCTAGGCGACGATGCCTTTCGACAGGGCACAGACCTGTACTTCGATCGCCACGATGGTACGGCGGCAACTACCGACGATTTTGCCGATGCCATGGCCGAGGCGGGACAAATTGATCTCACTCAGTTTAAGCGTTGGTACGAACAACCGGGTACGCCCAATGTCAGGGTGACGGAATCCTACGCCGACGGCAGCCTAAGTCTGCAAATCACCCAGACTGGTGCAGACCTGCCCAATGCAGATCAACAACAGCCTTTTCACATGCCTCTTGCCATGGGGTTTGTCGCTCCTGATGGCACCTCCCTCGACTTGTCTGCCGCTGATATCAACAGTTTAGCGGAGACGATTCTTCGTGACGGCGGCAAAACCCTGCTTTTGGGAGCAAAAGAGCGCACAAGCGAGTTGACCATTAGTAATCTGGCCGCCAAGCCAGTGGTCAGTTTTTTGCGCGGATTTTCCGCCCCGGTCAAAGTCAGCCACGAGCGCGATGCGCAAGAACTGGCCTTCCTAGTGCAGCACGATACCGACGGATTTGTGCGCTGGGATGCCATGCAAACGCTGTGGATGTCTCACTTAGATGCCAATACAATTGCGGTCGTCGACCCCGTCGAGGTCTTGGGAGATCTCGCCAAGGGCGCGCTGGCCCTCGCAACTCCCGAGCAGCAACTTTTAGCGGCAACGATGCTGACGGTGCCTAACGAGAACTACCTATTCGAGCAGTTGCGCGGTTTTGAAGTTGATACCTTGCTGGATGCCCGCGATTCGGCAGTCCAAGGCGCGGCCCTTCGCCATGCGGATACTTGGGCGGCCTTGGTTGAACTGCACGATACAGGTGAAGCCTATCGTGCAGATGCCAAGGGCATAGCCCGACGAGCCTTGGGCAACGTTGCGTTTTCATATTTGGCCAGGGCCACGGAGGGCGCTGACCTAGAGGAACTGCTGCAGGCACGCTACACTAAGGCGGACAACTTGACAGATCGCCGCACGGTGCTGGGTATTGCCTGCCGTCATGAGGGCATTAGCCAGGCATACCGTCGTAGCCTGCTAGAAGACTTTTATACGGCTTGGAAAGACTACGCACTGGTGATCGATCTCTGGTTTAACCTGCAGGCACAAAGCCCTTTGATCAACATAGCAGGTCTGAAGGCGCTGGAATCACACCCCGACTTTGATATTAAGAACCCAAACAGGGTGCGCTCGCTCTATGCCGCCTTCGGTATGCTCAACAATCGTAAATTCCACGCACCGGACGGTTCTGGATACAGGTTTTTGAGTGAGGCCATTATGAAACTCGATGCGCTGAATCCGCAGGTCGCCGCCCGGATGACGACACCGCTTACGCGTATGGGGCGCTATGACAGCGCGCGCCAGCAGCTGATGCGCAAGGAGTTGAACGCCATGTCACAGGGCGAGACACTGTCTCGGGATCTGTACGAAATCGTCATCAAAAGTTTGAGCTAGCACGAAGCCAGGGCGATAAGGCTAGCTCGCGTATAGCGACGGCAGGGCCGGGCTTTTCGTTTTCGCTGCATGTTTTTGTGCATGGGAGAAGTGCTTTAGCGCGTCAAGGGTCTGTGCTCTGTGCTCGCTGGTAAACATGCCATCCCCATAACAAGCTGCGTCCAACCCCTCCAGCGCGCTTCTAGCGGTTTCGCTGCTGCGCCGAAAGGCTTCCAATGCTGGGCCCCTCGACAGTCCCAGGATATCGCGCAGATAGAGTGCCATATCGTGCCTGACAGAGAGGGGAGCGGCATTCTTAACGCTCTGTTGCAGAGCCTTTAGCGTCGGTGCGCTCGGGCTTCCTGCAATGGTAGTGGTTCCTGCTGATGCTCTTTCAGCCAGTTTCCTTTCGTCTTCGCGGGGGGGAGAGCGCCGCCGCCAGATAGCCGCCAAAACCCACAAAATCATGAGCGCTATCGCCGCGCGACCGAGGTTCAAAAGGCTGTTATCGGCTTTGACTGTGCCGCCGAGTTGCGGCGCATCAGCCCGGGGGATTGTCGCTGCCGCGGGCTCGGTAAGTACCGTCGCGGCGATAGCGTTGCCAACTGCGCTAAGTGCCCGGCGATTCAGTGTTGTCGTCATCAACGATTCCGTATCGGTATTCCACCAGGTGATTTCAGTGCTCGGCAGTCCAAGCGCTCCGGCAACAATTGGCACGATGTCCTGAGTTTCAACGCGCATACCCACCAAGTTATCACCCATGGTGTCATCGCTGATTTCCGTGGGTTGGGGGTAGGTCTTAAACTGATCCTCAGGCAGGCCCAATTGCAGAGGGGGTAGGCTTGCGCCGGAATTGCCAATGACGCGAATTTTGACCGTTCGAGTCACCGTGTCGCCCACCTCGAAGTCCGAAATAAGGGGTGGCTCAAATCGTTGGGCCGCGGTAACGGCAATGGCGGGTAGCCAGGGTTTGTCGGCCGGATACTCAGAAGGTATGGGTTTGACGGTGATGCGTTTTTCGTCGGTGCTCACTCTAACGGTTTTACGAGATGTCGAGATGCCATCAAGCACACGGACGCTGGCGGTCACACTGTCGCTGGGTATGGTCAGTATGCCGCTTTGCTCTGGAAAGATGGCGTAGCGCTGTTCAAAGCTGCCGTATGACCGGCCATCGCGCTGCACAACGGACGATTTGCCCTCTCCTAACTCCACCACTTGCGCGCCGGGTAGTTCCGGTTTTTCCAGCTGGCCGCCGAATAGCTGCACGCCATCTGCGTAGACCAGCCGTCGAGTCAGCAGTAACTGGCTCTGGACGTAGACCGACTCACTGGAAAGCTCCAGCTCGTAAAAAACCAGGGTACCAACCTTGCGCCTCATCGCCTCGCTGAGTTCCCGTACCGACAGTCGCATGGCCTCAGTCTGCTGCTGACCGATGCGAAAGGGTGGAATAAGCAGTTCTCCAGTGCGCTTGGGCTGCAGGGTGATTTGGTAGTCGACCCAGCTTTGTGCCCGGCCGTTAACAAAGCGGTATTGGCTGCTGGTGTTCACGCCAAGGACATGAAAATCATCGTCGAGGGGGGATAGATCCGGCGTCTCGCTCTGCCTTGTCCCTAGGTCTCGTACTACCAGCTGAACCGAATCAAGTTCATCGATCTCATCGCTGGATAACGCAGCGCGAAGCTCCGCATGGACGCAGGCGCACCAGAACGTGGTGCAGGCCGCGAGGATGAACGTCAAAACGATGCTGCCGCGCGCACCCGTTATGTGTTGGACTGCGCTAACCATCACCAAACCTGATCGTCTTCGCGGTTGCTGTAGTCGCCGTTGCGCAGCCGTTGCTTGGTCTCATGCTGGAACTTGCGCCGCAGTAGTCCGCCGGGATCATCAGGTACGCGTCGAAGCCATTGTTCTAGCGCCTCCTGCTTTTCATCTCGAGCCGCCGAGCTGTCTTCCTCGGAAGTTTCGTCGGCATTTTCTGACTCTGAAGAATCCTCTGGTTCTTCGGGCTGCTGCTCTGGCTCTTGCGGTGGGCTGTCGTCCTCAGACGGTTGTTCCTTCTCAGACTCTCCGCCCTGGGGCTGCTGATTTTGCTGCTGCTGGTCGTGCTGCTGTTGCTCGGCTTGTTCCTGTTGCTGCTGTTGTTCCAATAGCTTCTCCAGCAGGGCTTTATTGAATGCGGCATCCTCTTGGTTTGGATCATCCGCCAGCACTTGATCATATTGGGAGATAGCATCCTGATAGCGACCCAGGCGAGCCAGGGCATTACCCTGGTTGTACAGGCCGGTCAGGGACGGATCTTGAGCAAAGTCTCCCGCGGCACCATTGAAATCGCCGCTGCGATAGCGGGCCGAGCCACGCCACTGCTGATCTGCGAACAGCTGCGCTGCAGTGACAGCATCGCCGTCGATCATGGCGTCATATGCCTGTTGATCGCGTCGCAGCCATAGGTTGTTCCACACTGTCGTCAATGGATTGCCGACGGATTGCGCAGCTTCGCCCACACTGCTGGCTGAGCTACTTGGGGTGGATACTTGGGCAAATGCGGGTTCTGGCAGCATCACGGCAAAGGTTAAGGCCACGAACAAACCGCGTTGAAAAGACGCCAACATCATCAGTGCCAACGGCAGGCAAAGCCAAAAACCCATATCTGCCCAGATGTCGAATTCACGATCCACCTCTATGGACGCATCCTCTGTGGGTAGGGCAGTGCTCAGGGCGATTTCAAGGTCTCGGTCGCCAATGGTTAACGTGCTGTAGCGCCCGTAACTCTGCTGGGCAGCTTGAATCAACGCTGACACTTCCAGGCCCGGACGAATTTCCCGTCCCAAGTCGTCGGTCAAATAGCGCGTCGGTTCGCCCCGGCGGTTGATGGGTATGGGGGCGCCGCCGGATGTGCCAACCCCAATAATGGAGATGGGAAAGGCCGCGTCGCGAAAATCACTGACTTCACTAGCGCGTTTAATGCCATCGGTGATCAGTAAAATCCGCCCCTCAAAAAGACCCGCGTTGCGAAACAGCTCGCGGGCAAGCGCCAAACCGGTAGCCGGGCGACTACCCAAGACGGGCATCATGGCTGGTGATAGTGCACTGAGCAGATTTTCGATGGTATGTCGGTCATCGGTAATGGGTACCACAGCATGACCGTCTCCCGCGTAGGCCACCAAACCCGTCGAGCCCTCTTCACGCATGCGCAGCACGTCGACAATTTTCTGGCGGGCCTTGGCGAGTCTTGAAGGCGTCACGTCCTGGGCAAACATGGACAGCGAAAGATCCATCACAATTACTAAGGCATCGCTCTTCTTCTCGACAGGCTGGGGTAGTTTCTGCCAGGCAGGGCCTGCAAGTCCTAGAACGGCGAAAAGTGCCGCCAGCCACATAGCGGCGCGCAGGCGTTTGGCCGTGCTCGCCACAGAGCTGTCTAGCAGGACGTCTAGCAGGGGTTGACTGATTGCCGCGGACCAAGCGCTCTGTTGGCGCGTTCTTCGCACCCACAGATAGACCAATAATATCAGTGGCAACAGGGCGAGCAGCCACCAGGGCCTCAGAAAATGAAAGCTTGTCATCGCCTCAAGCATGACTGGCGCTCGTGATTTTCAGGCGGCGACGAAAATCCCACGACAGCACCAAGACCCACACCAGCAAGGAGCCGCCCAAGGGCCAAAAGTAAAGAGACTGTACCGGTCTAAAAATTTCCGCCTCTTGCTCAACGGGTTCGAGCTGATCAATCAGCGCATAGATTTCCATTAAGGCGCGAGGGTCTTTGGCGCGAAAGTAACGGCCCCCGGTGGAATCGGCAATGCTCTGCAAGGTCTCCTCGTCGAGGTCCGCAGAAGGATTGGTTGTACGCCCGCTGATCCGGCCCAGCAGTCCCGGCATGCGCATTTCGTCAGCGCCCACACCGATGGTATAAATTCGAATATTGTCTCTGGCAGCCAACTCTGCGGCGATCCT
>CACMHG010000042.1 GCA_902613475.1 K189A clade bacterium | reverse complement strand
TGCTGATATTGGAGCCAGCGTCAGCGTAACCTATAGCGATGAAACCGTGGTTGATCTTTATGGCGGCCATCTAGACGAGGCTCGCAGCGAACCTTGGCAGCAAGACACCATTGTAAACGTCTACTCCACGACCAAAACCATGTCATTTCTGTGCATGCTGATGTTGGCCGACTCGGGCGAGCTCGATTTTGACGCCAATGTCGCAAGCTACTGGCCTGAGTTCGCTGCCAGCGGCAAGGCCGACGTCAAAGTTTGGCACCTAATGAATCATGCCGCCGGCTTATCCGGTTTAGATGAACAGGTAGGCATCGAGACCTATACTGATTGGGAAAAGATGACCACGTTATTAGCTGCTCAAGCCCCTTGGTGGGAGCCAGGCACCGCGGTTGCCTATCATGCGGTAACTCAAGGATATCTTCTCGGTGAGGTTCTGCGGCGTATTACTGGTCAAACCATGGGCGAGTTCTTTGCCCAGGAGATCGCCGCCAAGCTCGATGCTGACTTCTACATTGGCGTGCCCGACGCCGTCCTGCCCAGAGTCGCTCATTTAATACCGCCCACTGATTCGCGCCTTGGTGCCAATGTCTTCGCTACTGCTGAACCCAGCATTGCCGCCCGTTCCTATGCCAGCCCGCGAGTAGCCGCCGAGGACAGCTGGACGCTGGCCTGGAAAAAAGCCGAGATTCCCGCGGCCAATGGCCACGGCAACGCTAGAGCTGTCGCAAAAATTCACGCGGTACTAGCAAACCACGGAGAGTCAAAGGGTGTACGTTTGTTATCAGAAGAAACTGCGCGATCTGTCATGGTGCCGCGCATTTCTGGCTACGACCAAACACTCGGTATGAATGTCAGCTATGGCCTGGGCTTTGGTCTGATCCCTGCCGAAAACAATCGTCGTCACCTATGCTTTTGGGGCGGCTGGGGTGGCTCTTCGGCAATCATCGATCAGGATCATCGAATCTCAATTTCCTACGTAATGAATAAGATGCACAGCGGGCTGACTGGTGATGAGCGCGGCTTTGCTATTTCCCGCGCGGTATTTAATAGCGTGGCAAGTTGAGGAGAACACTAGTCTTTTTTATGTCCCTCCCCGCGCTCTGGACGAGGGCCATTACTCCTTCGACCACTACCTAACCTTAAGCATATTCCAATAGGCAGCCGGCCATTTGCGTTGCCAGATATTCAAAAAAACAAGTATCGAAAAGACAGGAAACCGGACTTGGGACTCGAAACCAAATTCTGCCGTAACAAGACAATCAGCGTGTGGGTAGCCTCATATTCCACTTAGCGCCATTGATCTTCTGCACGACGGGTGCCTGGCCTCGGTCGCTGTTGATCCATTAGGTCGCTAACTGAAACGCCTCGCACCCTTCTGGCACACCATTGGACCCGAGCTTGAAACCTCATAGCGTCGATCGAGTATCGTGGAAACAAAATGCCATTTATTGCTCATTGATTGAGGTGTTAAAGAAATCTCAGACCACCCGCGCTGGCTGGTATCCACCGCTGAAAGTTCAGGACTGGCCGCCTTCAACGCCGCAGCCAAATCAGCAGCAGGCACCGGCAAATAACTCTCCATACCAGGGCTGCTGATACCAGGCGTGCCAATTTCAACACCCAAGGGCTGTTCGTGGTGGTCGAGCAAATTGAATGCCCACGCGTTGTGAGTATCCCCTGCCAGTACCACTGGATTGGTTTTATCTCTGCTGAGCATGGCTTTTACTCGATCGCGACATAGCGGGTATCCATCCCAGGCGTCTAGATTCAATGGCATGCCCTGCGCGCCCAATGCTTGCATGAAGGCAATGTACTGACGCTGTTCTTGTGTCATCTCGCCCCTCGCTAAGTCGTCGGTGGGGATCGACGGTATGCCAACAGAGCCCATCAGTACTTGCTGCCCAAGCACCTGCCATACTGCGCCCCGGTCAACGCTCTGGCGCAATGCATCATCGAGCCACGCTTCTTGATCCTGGCCAAGTAGTGATCGAGTCGGGTCATTGAGGCGCTGGTCTTTAAATGCTGCAACATCAGCAACCGGCGCTTCGCCCGCCACGGCGGGTGCATATAGCATGTCTGTCGCGTACTCCAGCCCACGATCCCTACCTACTAATCGTGTATCTAACATTATGAGGTCAGCCAGGTTGCCAATCTCAAAGCGGCGATAAATCGGTCCCTGGACGCCCTCGTTAGCTGTGCGAATGGGCATCCACTCGTGATAGGCCTGCCGCGCTGCGGCTATACGCTGGTGAAAGTCACCTTCGCCTTCGTTATGGTTTTCGGCCCCCTCGCGCCAAGTGTTGTTAGCCAGTTCGTGATCATCCCAAACACAGACAAAGGGATGGCGCTGATGCAGTGCCTGAAGATCCGGGTCTGTTCGATAAAGGCCATAACGCATTCGGTAGTCCTCGAGAGCAACAACCTCGTGTTGCGGCACGACACTGCGTTTAAGTACCTCCCGAGCGTAGTCATTCGCGTACCCTGCCTCGGGGTACTCGTAAATGTAGTCGCCCAAATGAAGCACCAAGTCCAGATCACTTTCGGCCATATGCCGATAAGCGTTGAAGAAACCCTGAGGGAAGTTGGAGCACGAGGCGACGCCCATGGTGAATGTGGTCGCCAAACCATTGGGCAGAGTCTTCGTTGTGCCAGTAGCACTGCTGACACCACGTGCATTGAAGCGATAGAAGTAACGTTGGTCGGGCTGCAAGCCCGTCGCGTCTACCTTGACGGTGTAGTCCGAGCCTGCAGAGGCAGTCGTTTGACCTGAGGCCACTACCCGAGCGAAACCTTGATCTGTGGCCACCTGCCAAAAAACCGTCAACGCATCATTGGCTTTCTGGGGAATAACACGAGTCCACAAAATAACGCTATCGCTCAGGGGATCACCGCTAGCCACCCCATGAGTAAAGCGGGCGGCGGCATCGGCATTAGCCGTATAGCCTCGCGTCGCGATAGCAGATAAACCTAGGCCTTGAAGAAATATCCGTCTTTTCATCTCTATCCCCTTTTGCTCGCGGCCAAGCCTACTGCTCAGCGAACGCAGAATTGATGGCTTATCGACCGGTCATATTGCCCGGTAACGTTAACTCGTTGCACTTTAGTATCAGGTTCTCCGAAGTTTCCAACCATCTTAAAGAGCGACATACACAAGCCGTCGCTTTGCGATTTGGCTTTTGGTTAGTCTCAACCCTGCATCTATTGGCTGCCGCACTGCTACGGCGGCAACCATTCCGCAGTTTCATTTAAAATTGAGATCGATTGAAGAACCTTAGAAGTCTGCCGATACGGTTATGCTAATTGTTCGGGGAGCCCCTAACCACGCCGCGTTGCCAGGCATGCTGCTCAAGAATCGTTCATCTGTTGCGTTGTTGACCACGAAGTCGAAGGACAGACCCGTAAGCGCATCGGTCAAAGCTTCTCCGTCAACGCCTGCATAAATGTCAATGTACCAATAACCATCGGCCTTCCAGGTGTTGTCGAAACGTACGTCTCGCTCTCCGGTGTATTTCGCCGAAACGCCTGCGATATAGGGTCCCGAAACCCAGTTCCCTGCCAACACCGCCATCTGCTCGGGCATGTTTATCACATTGTTGCCCGCGACGATTCCAGACGCCGCATCGACGGCGGCATCTCCACTACCCAAATAAGTGGATTCGTTATTGGTATACGAGCCGTAAAACGACAGAGTTTCGCTCAAAGCGTAGGTAGCAGTCGCCTCTATCCCATTAGACTCAATCCCACCCGCATTGAAGTATGTGCCGTTGGTGCCGATCAAATAATTTGGGCCAGCACTGGATTCTGCATCTAAAAATACGATGCGGTTTTCAAACTGAATATCGTAGTAGGCGATGGACGCTGTGAAACGCTCTCCTACATAGCGGAGACCGACGTCAACGTTTTCGGCAGTTTCAGGTTCAAGCTGACTGAAGTCAGAGGCTGGTCGTTCTAGCAAGTCGTCTTTGAGAGCACTGTAATTCTCCGCGAACCCGGCAAACACTTCGATCCCATCAACCGGGAGCTGATAAACCACACCTCCAGAAAAGAGTAGATCGGAGTCTGAGCTAACAGTGATATTGCTTGTCTCACCAAACAAGTCATTACGTTTCAGCTCCACGGAAAAGTCTTTAACACCTAACGTAACCTGAAGGTCAGCAATGGTTAGCGTATCTTCGACATACCACTTAAATATCGTTTGTGGGTACTGGCGATCGTACTGCTTCCAATAGGCCTGCTCGGCGAAGTAGTAACCGACTCTTGTGTCCACCAACTTGTGCCAGTCTCGATACTCTGAACGCTCATAGTCCTCATACCAAATACCGCCGCGTAACTCGTTCTCGAGGCCGCCTAGTTCGTTCGCAAACGTGAAATCTGCACTGAATCCTAGACGCTCTTTTCCGTAGTGAGAGTGTCGATAACTCTGTTGACCGATCGCCCCATTCGCATAACACGCTGGATCGTATGCCGCACCGCCGCCGCCATAGGGGAAAGTCAAGCTAGACACGCAACCGTCGGCAGGGGTCAAGGCAACACCTGCCCCGTCGGTGAAGTAAATCCGACCGATTGGCGCACCACCGTTAACCGTGGGAGCGCCAGCGACTTCAGAGTGTGCCTGGCCTTCGCCATCAGCCGTGACATCAACGAGATAGGGAGGGATCCAATCTCCTCTGCCTTCATTATCGTGATAGTAAACCGAAGCGGTGATGCTTAGCTGTTCGGATACGTCGGAATCTACCGTCAAGTAGGCGAGGGTATTCTCGCGCAGCGTCGACCACCCTTTTCGATATGCTTGATCGATATAGGGTACTCCACTCCACTCAGCTGTTAGTTGATCCCAGTCCGGGTATTGAGCAACGTCTGCGGCGGAATATACGCGCTGATAGTTGTCTTCATGGACGTCATCGTGTGAAAGATATCCGGTGAGGTCCAATTGCCCGATTTGGGATTCCACCTTCACAGCAAAGTGATCACGTTCGTTCTCCGCTGCTCCGTTAATCCAGTCCGTTGCTTCGGTGTGGGAGGCTGAAATCCAAGCATAAGTCTCACCGCCAAACAGTGAACCAGTGTTGTAGCGTACAAAATAACGTTCAGCATCGAATTCACCGCTTGTGAAGCTGACGTTGAACCCTGCCTCTTGTCGAGTACCAATCGTGCGAAAGTTCAACGTTCCGCCCAACGCCTCTAGTGAACGAGAGGCGATATCACCGGTGCCTTGCGATACCTCAGCTCCAGCCAAGTTGCCCGTATCGATATAACGATTTGCCTTCGCCCCGCCACCGTAGCCAGAATTTCCGTTTGCAATGCCGTCAATCGTGGTGCCGATTTGTTGATCGGACAGGCTCAGTTGAAACCCTCGGATAGAGACCGTCGTTGACCAATCGTCAAACCCATAAGTATCCCCTTCTTGAACTGAGACGCCCGGCAAGTTGTCAATGATCGCGAGGGCACTGGTTACTGGGGATTGAGTGGCTAGCGCCGCCACATCGGTTTGGTTATTTGCAAAGATAGTGCTTTGTCCTATAACGACCACTTCTTCAATAACGTCCTCTGCCCAAACCCCAGTAGAGCCTGCGATCGCCAGGGTCAAGGTCGTTACGTAACCAAGTTTCTTAAACATACTATTTATCTCCAGATCAAATGGAATCAAACCGCGTTTATCAGAGAACCTTATTTCGCATTTATGAAACGGCGGTGTCCGTCGCGCTACAGAACGACGACACAATTACGATCAATCGTCATAAAGTTGCCATCGAATCGTAACGAGTAAAAATTTTGGTCGGCAGTAGATTCAATATCACCGCAGAGAACACGATAAGGACATGTGACGAATCCACTGATTCAATCGCGCTAAGAGCTTTTTCGTGCGCCATTTGGTTCGTTGAATGACAACGGATCCCACCCCCACCACGCCTGCCTGATCATAGCGTGGCTCATCCTCATCAAGCTCAGGCGCATCGGTCGGTGATTTAGATGTTGATTGTCTGCAGTTTCGCCTAAACTCCTTGGCTGAATTTCTAGGGGAAGAATATGAAGTTTGACGAGGTCGTTTTAGGGCGTCGCAGTATTCGTGGGTACAAGAGTGATCCGGTTCCAAGGGCACTCATTGAAGAGGTCTTGGCCCTCGCCATGCGATCACCCTCATCAATGAATACACAGCCGTGGAATTTTACGGTGATTACCGGGGAGCCCCTGGACCGTATCCGGGCCGGTAATACCGAGCGCAATCTGGCGGGTATCCCACATTCGCGAGAGTTTCGCATTGGCCAACCCTTTGCGGGCCAGCACCGCGACCGCCAGGTTGGTGTCGCGAAACAGCTGTTCGCCGCGATGGATATTGCTCGAGAGGACCAGGTAAAACGTCAAGACTGGGTACTGCGCGGATTCCGTCAGTTTGATGCACCGGTCTGCGTGATTATTACCTATGACGCGGTGTTGGCTGACAGTGACGATACCGCCTTCGACTGCGGCGCAGTGACCACGGCATTAGTTAACGCGGCTTGGTCACGAGGCCTTGGGGCGGTCATTAACAGCCAAGGAATCATGCAATCGCCTGTTGTGCGAGAGCATGCCAACATCGCCGATGACCAAGTCATTATGAAAGCCGTTGCTTTGGGCTGGCCCGATGACTCTTTTCCCGCCAATGCGGTCGTGTCAGAGCGAAAATCCGTCGAGGAAGCGGCTTCGTTTTTGGGCTTTGATACCTAGTTCTTGCTCAAGAGCTAGATCGAGATTCATCCCAAAAAAAGCCTGCAAATAGTAAAACTGTGAGCGAAGTTCGCTTCGCTCACAGCCCAAAGACGGTTAGTGGAGCAATGCCCTACTCCGATCCGCCAACAAAATTGTAGAGAAAAGATGGTCCCGCTTCGCACCGCATGAGGTCTGCGTATAGAGCATTCTGCATCTGCACACCGCCATTGGTGATAAACGAATCGGCAATCGCACCCTTCGCCTCAAGAGAGTCATACCACTGGGCTTGGTAAAATTCTGGCGTGTCGGCGTTGGCCCCCTGCATTGGATACCAGCGGTAGATGCGTACAGCGCTGCCGATTTCTGCATTGAAGGCATTCATCTTGGCATCTGCCGAAGCCAGCTTTTCTTGGCTTCCATCGGGTAGCATCGCACATCCGGCAAAGTCGACAACTCCTTGAGATGATGGACTTTCAGTCTCGTCAAAGACTCGAGTCCAAGCCAATTGAAGGTGCGATTTACAAGGTGTCACCGAGTCGAACTCCTGCTGGAGTTTGGCCCCCTTCGACATCCACTCAGACTGTACGATGCCCTGGGCGGCAAGGCTTGGGCTAAAGCCTACCCAGTATGTCTCGTCATCAAGGTCGTCGTAGTAGTAGGGTTGAAGTACATAACCTGAGTAAGGCTGAGAGTTATTTTTGCTTGCCCACTTATTCCACTTATCAGCGACTTCGAGCAAATCATCTATATCCTTACCCTCTGCAAAGTCGCAGCCGAAGACTTCGACGCCACCATAGGCCGGAACCTGCATATGATTATCAGCGTGGACGGTAAGGGCCGTCATGAATGCGACAAGTAGCGTTAACGCGGTACGTATAAATCGACTCATAGAAATGTTTCTCACTGTTATTGTTATTTTAGTCACACGATGCAGTAGTCTTTTTCCAGACCACCCGAGGTGCATACTGCAGAAGACTTGGGCAACATAAAAGCTCGGTGCGCAACTGACTTTTCAATAAGCAGGGCTGGAGATGCCCCGGCGTTTGCAGCAAAGGCTTGGAATTCGCTTCGATGACAGATAATGATCAATAACTAGTAACGATCAGTTAACAACAACAAAGAGACCGACTATGTTCGCAAAGCATGCACTTACACTCCTCACCGCCTCCACTCTTGCAGCTCCAATAGTACTGGCTGGTCATCACGAAGGCATACAGCCTCCAGCCGAAACCGGACAGGTGGTTGTTACTTACCGAGGTAACTGCCCGTCGGAGGCCGTTGATAGCACCCTCGAAAAAATCCAGAAAATTATCGCTTACGAGCGTGCCAACAGTCCGGTGCTCTATGCCTCATCTCCCGGCGTCTGGGCTGACGGCAAAATTGGTGCTGTCGATATTCATAAATCTCAACAAGCCATGGACGCAGCCTTCGCTTGGCAGTCTTCGGATAAAACATGGTCTGACGGATACGCCGATATTGCCGCCAGCTGCGGCATCACTGTTGAAGAATTCGAGGTCTCTGTTTTTACGGCGCGCTAGCGCACGAGAACTGTGGTCGGCCATTCGGCGTATCGATGTTCTCAGACTTTTTCGATTCAAGGAGTATTCCACAATGATGATCAAGCTCATAAGCAGAGTGTCGGTACTCGCATGCCTGGCGATGATAGGCGCACACCCGGTTATGGCTGGAGGCGACCATCACATCTTTGAACTTGGCGATTTTGTTCTGGAGAGCGGTGAAACCCTCCCCGATGCGAAGGTGTCCTATGTGACCCACGGAACTCTGAGGGGCAATGGGGAAAACGCCATCCTCGTTCCCTCTGCCTACCTGGGTGACCATCACGGTTTTGACTTTCTCATCGCAGAGGGTTTGGCCTTAGACCCCAACGAATACTTTATCGTCGCAACAGATATGTTTCAAAACGGGCTATCCAGTTCGCCCAGCAACACCCCAGAACCGTTCTCGGGATCGGATTTTCCGACCATTGCCATACGTGACAACGTAAACGCTGGCTATCGATTACTAACCGAGGAACTTGGCCTGTCAAAGCTGAAAGCGGTTATTGGTTTTTCTATGGGGGCTCAGCAGGCCTTTCAATGGGCAGTCAGCCATCCGGGCTTTATGGACAAGATCGTTGGTATCGCCGGTTCTGCGGTGGAATATCCGCACGGAGCCATTCGACTAGAGGGTTTCAAGGCTGCCATAAAGGCAGATCAGGCTTTTGCCGAGGGTCGCTATACAGCACCACCCGTCGCTGGTTTAAAGGCCGGCGGCACACATTGGGCTAGCTGAGCAACATCTCAGGAGTGGTTCAGGCAGGGCCTGCATACTCAGATCGCACTGGAGCGGCCAGAGGACATGATCGGTTTTATGCAGGAACTTGTTCTAAGCTGGGATGCCAATAACTTGCTGGCTCTGGCGCAAACCTGGCAAAACAATAATGTCGGCAACACGCCAGGGTTCAATGGCGACGCAGAGAGCGCCGTCGCCTCGATAAAGGCCCGGGTGCTTTATATGCCTGCTGAGACTGATATGTATTTTCATATTGATGCACTGAGACCAGAAGCCGCCATGATTCCTAACGTAACCCTAGCCATTATTCCCACCTTGGCCAGGCGTCTAGCGGGACTTGGTCTTACGCCAGACGATGCCAATTTTATCAACACAGAGGTAGCAGCCTTTCTGCAGCGCGAAGACTAGTTCTGGCCGCTGCAGTAGTCGAGGCGCTAACCTGGTAGCGCCTTTGCTAAAGAATCTCGTCTACCACATAGCGACCGGATTAATGATCATCTGCACTGTGCCTTTGAGCTTAGCGTGGCCGAGTACGAACATAAATTCTTTGACACCCTCTTCCGCCAGTTTGCCGGTGTTCATCGTCTCCAAGATATAGATACCGTTTTCTTTCAGCAGGGTTACATGGCCATAGAATGGCTTATCACCTGCCGCTGCAGGCACGGCTTCAAGACCCCAGGTATCAGCGCCGACAGCCATGGGATTCAAGGAGGCCATATACAGTGCCGCGCCATTGGTTAGGCCAGGAATCGTGCTGCCCCAGGTCTGTGGATCGCTGGCAAGTTTTGCATCGGTCCATCCTGTATGGAACAGCACGACGTCACCGGTTTGGACATCAACCTGCTGGGCTGAGGCCGCTGCCTTGATGTCATTTGCCGTAATGGGCTGACCGCCCTTGAGAGCTGCAACCCCAAAGTGCTTGGCCATGTCGATTAACACCCCACGACCGATCAAGGGCGGCACATTGTGTAATCCAAGTTTAGTAACCCCGGTAATTTGCGTGAAATCCTCGCCCCGATTGCAGTTATAAAAGACACCTCCCTCGCCAAGGTGCGATAACCCGTCAAGCTGCGGCCCGGTGCCCAACCACATCTGAACGACGTCGTCGTTGTAGCTCATCGGCCAGCCGTAATCGGGGGTAGTTTCGCGCCCAAACTGCTGTCCGGGTTGAACAATCTGCAGTTGCGTATCCCGCGGTGGAAATGCCGGCATACCGGATTCAATGACAATGCCCAGACCATGGCTCCGCCCTTCCCTTATCAAGGTGGTCGCATTGAGAACCCGCTCAGGAGTCACATAGTTCGCGGCACCAATTTCGTCAGCCGCTCCCCACTTTGAGG
>CACMHG010000041.1 GCA_902613475.1 K189A clade bacterium | reverse complement strand
CGAAAGGGGTCTGCCAGTCTTGGCGAAACGGATTGTCAGCGAGCTCTGCCTCATCCACAGAGGGCAGCGCATTGGCGGCCTGGGATGTATCGCCGCCTGTTGGCGCGTTGGTCTCTGGCGAGCTGCAGGCTGATACCAAGACACATGACATAAAGAAGATAGTCCAATTTAGGGTTTTCACGATGCGTTCTCTTTCCGTCTTATGCGAGGAACTAGGTTACCTTGATCCCAAACCTGCGCCTATTGCCTTGACCACATAAGTGCCTAGTAGTTCTCCAAATCTCTTGCAAACAGCATCTCTATATTGCGAAAAGCCTTGAACTCCAGGTGATTGCCGCTGGGATCTTTCAGAAAAAATGTCGCCTGCTCTCCCGGCCGATCAGGGAAACGGACATGATGATCGATGAAAAAATCCATCCCGGCATCGCTCAGTTTATTTAGCAGTAACTCGTAGCTTTCCCAGGGCATCACGATGCCAAAGTGCGACGCCGGCACCTCGTGCCCCTCGACCTCGTTCGTGGCAGGGTCAACTGTCTGCAAAGCATCGACCTGATGCACCACGAGCTGATGACCGAAGAAATCGAAGTCGATCCATCGTGTTGATTCACGTCCGGTGGCACAACCTAGGACGCCGCCGTAGAAATGCCTCGCTGCGTCTAAGTCCGTGACCGGTATGGCCAGATGAAAGCGCGGATAGTCTGGATTCATTGCGGCGAGCCCCGTTGCATGTTTAAACCCCCATATTACATACTCGCCCACCCCCGCTTTTCACCGAATCGACGAAGCGATTTATGCAGCATTTCGACAAAATCTATGCCCGCGCCAGTACCCGCAAGGGTGGCGACACGGTCCTCGAGGCACTGCTTGCGCCGATGCGAGAGAAGATCAACCTAACCAAGCTGAACGACGCCGACGTACTTGCCGAGATGACCGCCTGTATTTTTCGTGCGGGTTTCGTATGGCGGGTCATCACGGCCAAGTGGCCTGGCTTCGAAAAAGCCTTTCACGAATTCGATGTGATGCGTTGCGCCATGATGTCGGACGAAGAGATCGAAGAACTTAGCCGCAACACCGACATCGTCCGCCACGGCACCAAAATCGCAAGCGTGCGCGCCAACGCCCTATACATCCTGGACATTAGGGCACAGTACGGCTCATATGGCCGCTTCATGGAACAATGGCCGGAGTCAGACTTTATTGGGCTGTGGGCGCATATGAAACAACACGGCACGCGTTTAGGCGGTCAGACCGGTCGCTATTGCCTGCGTTTTCTCGGCTACGACTCGCCAATATTGTCTCGCGACGTTGTCGCCGCCCTGATTGGCGCTGGCGTTGTCGACAAAGACCCCACCAGCAAGAAAGACCTGCTGGCGACACAGGCAGCCTTCAACGCGTGGCGCGAGCAAAGCGGCCGCAGCGCCCGAGAAATTTCGCGCTTGCTCGCACTGTCCGTGGGTTAGCTGAATATGCTCGAGCACGCTATAGTCCTCGGCCTGTCATAGGTATTTGGGGATATCCGATGCATATAACACCCAGCGGAAAAGCCTGCGGTGCCCTTATCACTGGTCTAGATTTATCGAAACCATTGCCCGCCAACACCCTTCAAGATATTCGCGATGCCTGGCTGGAGCACCATGTGCTGGCCTTCCCGAACCAAGATCTCAGTGATGACGATCTAGTGCGCGTGACCCAGGAATTCGGCGGTGTCGGCGATGACCCCTTCTTTGTACCTATCGACAAAAAGACCCCGGTCGTTGCCCTAACGCGGCGCGCTGACGAACAGGCGCCCGTCTTCGCTGAAAACTGGCATACCGATTGGAGCTTCAAAAAACATCCGCCCATTGGCACCTGTCTCTACAGCTTGGTAGTGCCGCCAGTAGGTGGCAATACAGGGTTCACCAATCAGCAACTAGCATTGGCACAGATGCCGCAGGAGCTGCGACGCAGGCTAGAGGGTAAGGTTGCCCTGCACTCTGCGGCAGCGGCCTATGGACCCCAGGGTACCTATGGTGAAAAAGATCAGGGCAATGATCGCAGCATGAAAATTCTGTTCTCGGAACAGGCCAATCATTCCGAACCGCACCCTATCATTGCCAAGCATCCCGAGTCTGGCAGGGAGACGCTCTTCGGCACGGTGGGCTATATACACACCATCGTGGGATTGGAAGAGGCCGAAAGCCAACGGCTGATCATGGATCTGTATGCCTGGCAGATACGCGAGGAATTCCAGTACATCCATGAGTGGGAGCCCAATATGCTCGTGATTTGGGACAACCGATCGGTTCTGCATCGAGCCTTTGGCGGCTACGACGGTCATGCGAGAGAACTTCATAGACTAACCATTGCGGGCAATCCCGCGTTATCGCTTTGAAGGGCCACTGACCTCATACCAAATATCTGAATTCGACAATATTTCACTGATCACGTCATAAGGGGAAAACTATGAGCGAATTCGAAGACAAGGTTGTTGTCGTTACCGGTGCCGGTGGCGGCTTAGGAAAGGCCCACGCGCTGGAATTTGCCAAGCGCGGTGCCAAAGTTGTGGTCAACGACTTGGGCGGCAGTGGCGACGGCGTGGGCGCCAGCGATATGGCTGATGTGGTGGTAGAGGAAATTCGCCAGGCTGGCGGTGTCGCCATTGCAAATAAAGCATCAGTCTCTGATCGCGCGGGTGCCAAATCCATCATCGACGACGCTGTAGCAGAATTTGGCACCGTCGACATCCTAGTCAACAACGCAGGCATCTTGAGAGACAAGAGCTTTAAGAAAATGTCACTTGATGACTGGGACCTTGTCATGAACGTCCACCTAAATGGCAGCGCCTATGTCACCCATGCAGCTTGGCCGATCATGTATGAGAAGAACTATGGTCGCATCGTACTCACCAGCTCAACGTCGGGGATTTACGGTAACTTTGGCCAAGCCAACTACGGGGCAGCAAAAATGGGCATGCTGGGTCTGATCAACGTGCTCGCCCTGGAAGGCGCTGCGAAAAACATTCGGGTCAACGGCCTAGCACCCAGCGCAGCCACTCGCCTAATTGCTACGATTCCTGGCCGCGAGGACCTAGATCCAGAGAATCCGGATCCAGATGTGCATCCACGACTCGTCACACCCGCTGTTTTGCTTATGGCCAGCGAAGACGCGCCAAATGGCAAGGTTATTCAGGCTGGCGGCGGTCGATTCTCGACCTGCGCAGTCTTCAATAACGCAGACCTCGAGATGGGCGTTGATGCAGAGTTCGAAGACTTGATGGCGCGCAAAGAGGATTTGCTGGATATGAGCCAGGCCCTCGAGGGATGGAACCGTACGCGGCGCTAACATTCTGCCCCGATGATCTAAAACCCAAAAAAAAGCCCGGATATCCCGGCTTTTTCATGTCAGCGGTCTCTTGTACCGGATCCTTCTCAGAATCCGAGAAGCGTTGCGTATCGATCTCGATGTAGCGCCTGATTCCCATACAGTGCCTCCAAAGCCCGAGCGCGCTTTAAGTAGAACCCTGCATCAAAGTCGTCGGTCATACCGATGCCGCCGTGTATTTGGATCAGCTGATTCGACATATCGAATAAAAACTCACCGGTTTTCGCTTTCGACAGCGCGCTCATGGCGGCTTGGTCATCGGCGCCGTTATCGATGGCGATTACCCCGGCTTCCGCGCAGGAACGGGCCATCTCCTGGGCCGAGTACAGCTCCGCCGCGCGATGACCAAGCGCCTGAAAAGATCCAATCACTTTGCCAAATTGCTTGCGAGTTTTCAGGTAGTCCAGGGTCATTTCAAAGCTATAGCAACCGACCCCAAGCATCTCCATGGCGACGCCCGCGCACGCACGATTCAGCACCTGCTCATAAAGTTCACCACTTGGCATCCCGGCAAGATGCGCCTCGGTGGGTAAAGCAACATTCGTCAGCGTGACCCGCGCATGATCGCGCTTGTCGACGGTATCCATCTGCGTTCGAGACACACCGTCTGCATCGGCGGGCACCAAGAAAAGTTCGATATCACCCGCATCGGTTCTCGCGGCGACGACAAAGGTCGTAGCACTCACGCCCTCAGGCACGAAGGTTTTGGCGCCGCTAAGCAGGAAGCCGCCATCGCTCGCACTCGCCTTGCTGGCAATGGCATCACGCTGATGACGCGGCTGCTCGTCAACGGCAAACGTCAGGATCTCACTGCCATCAACGATTCCCGGCAGCCACCGCTGCTTTTGATCATCGTTGCCACCCATATTGATTGCGCTGGCCCCAACGTAGGCCGACGCAAATAGCGGCGATGCGCAAAGTTGCCGACCCAGCTGCTCCAGAATCACTCCAAAGGTCAGATAGCCAAGGTCAGAGCCCCCGTAGTTTTCTGGCACCAAGATGCCTGTCCAGCCCATATCGACCATGGCCGACCATGCTTTCGGGTCGAAGCCACCATCGCTGTTACTGTTGCGAAACTCGCGAAATTTCTGAACAGGCAGCTCTGTTTCAACCCAGGAAGTGGCCTGATCTTTCAGAATCGATTGTTCTTCGGTTAACGCTGCCATGGCTTATCCTTTTTGCGTGGTCTCGGGTAAACCCAAAACGTTCTTGGAGATAATATTGTTTTGCACCTCGTAGGATCCGCCGTAAATCGACATGGCCTTGCCCGATAGCCACTCACGAACGATACCCAACTCTTCTTCCGCGAAGTCATCCCCACTCCAGCCAATACCTTGGCTGCCCATGATCTCAAGGGCTAACTCTGCCTTTTGCTGAGCAAATCGCGTATTTGAGTTTTTCAGAATGGAGGCCGCTGCACTGACCTCGACGCGCCCGGCGGCCTCGTCGGTAATGCGCTGCGCAGTCAACCTGTGCGCTGCACCATCCATATAGTTACGCACCAGACGCTGTCTTAAATCTTTGTCGACAAGTGCGCCATTGTCGTCCATGCCGACAAATCGTTGGGCCTTAACATGGAGCGGTTCAGAGTCGAGCATGCTCACTCCACGCCCACCGGTTTGGCTCTGACGCTCGTGTTGCAATAGCCGCTTCACCACGCTCCAGCCATCATTAAGGTTGCCGAGCAAATCGCCTTTCTCGGCACGCGCATCGGTAAAATACGTCTCGCAAAAGGGCGAAACGCCGGAAATGAGGCGGATGGGTCGGGTCTCTACACCGTCTTGCTGCATAGGTAGCAAAACGAAACTGATTCCGTCGCGTTTTCCTGCATCGGTATCTGTCCGAACCAAGGCACCACACCACTGCGAGATGTTGGCACCAGACGTCCAGATTTTCTGTCCGTTCAGAGCGAAGTAATCGCCCTTGTCTTCGGCCTTAGTGGACAGCGAGGCCAGGTCAGATCCTGCATTTGGTTCAGAAAGACCCAAACACCATCGAATTTCGCCACTGGCAATACCCTTAAGATGCCTCGCTTTTTGTTCTTCGCTACCGTATTCGAGCAGTGTCGGGCCCACCATGGTCACCCCCATCCCCGTCATATGGGGAATCGGGTTATAGGCACCAGCCCTGTGAATTTCCTCGCCGATGATGTCAGCGTGTGGGTCAGTAAGGCCTGCACCACCGTATTCAACAGGCCATGTGGGCGCGCCCCAGCCTTTCTCCGCCAGCATCTGACGCCAGGCTTCCATGCCAGCTTTTACTGTGTCACTGGCTCTAGCTCCACTCTCGCCACCGGCAATACCCGCCAAATCTGCTCCCTGAAGGCTAGCGGGAAAATTGGCCGTTACCCATGCTCTGACGTCGCTGCGAAAACTTTCCAGCTCGTTCGCATTTTGCATTACTTCTTATCCTTCTTGAAAAATTCGTTCTTAAAAAAAATGTCGTACTGCGGTCTTCTGGCGAAAGCTATAGACGCTCAATAATAACCGCTGGCGCCATGCCGCCCGCCGCACACATAGTAATCAGCGCTGTTGACTGCCCTCGGCGCTCCAGTTCGTCCAGGGCAGTACCAATCAACATTGACCCTGTCGCACCAATTGGGTGTCCCAGGGCGATGGCGCCGCCATTGACGTTGACCTTGCTGTGATCAACGTTCAAGTCGCGCATAAACTTCATCGGCACGACTGCAAAGGCTTCATTGACCTCAAACAAATCAATATCGTCTAGGGTCATACCAGCCTTACTCAAGACCTTTTTCGCGGCATCCACCGGGGCATTCAAAATGTACTCAGGTGAATGGCCTATATTGGCCATGGCAACAATGCGGGCTCGGGGCTTGAGATCGTTCCTTTGCGCATATTCTGGCGATGCCATCACCAGTGCACCTGCACCATCGACCACACCGGAAGAACTGCCTGCATGGTGACGATGATCGACTTCAAGCCCTGGCCAACGCTCGGCCACCCACTCACGATACGTACGACCTGAGTCAAAAAATTCGAGATCCATAAGACCTTCAAAGGCAGGCTGAAGATTGGCTAGCGATTCGGCGGTTGTTTGAGGCCGTGGATACTCCTCTTGATCGAGCGCCAGGGTCCCATCTGGGTTGTTTACTGACACCAGTGCTCGATTGAACGCACCCTCCTCGACTGCCCGTCCCGCTCGTTTTTGGCTTTCAAGGGAAAAGGCATCGAGCTCAGCGCGGCTGAAGTTTTCCTCTGTCGCGATGATATCTGCCGCAATACCCACGTTAAGCTGCGGATACCGTCGGCGCAGTTCCTCATTGCCAGCATCCAGTGATGATGGCGGTGCCTCGCCTCGGGTATAGGACATCATCTCAACACCACCTGCGACAACGAGGTCTTCCATACCCGACATAATGTTCGCCGCAGCGAGATTGACCGAGGTAATACCACCACCGCAAAAACGATCCAGCGTCATGCCGGATGCCTTGGTGGAGAACCCGGCGTCCAGAGCCGCCATGCGTCCGACGCAGGAACCCTGCTTTTGAAACTGCGTGCTGCAAGACATGATCACGTCGTCGATCTCGTCGGTCTTCAAGTGATTGCGCTCGGCCAATGGTTTGAGAACCGAAGAAAGTAGCTTCTGCGGATGCACTTCCCAAAGTGCGCCCTTGCCTTGCTTACCAATACCTCGGGGCGTGCGGGCCGCGTCGATAATCCATGCTTCACTCATCTGCTTCTCTCCCCACATTTTGCATGGGCGAAGTTTGCGCGATCCCCGAGGGTGAGTCACCTCTTGAACCCTTGAACAAATTGAGTCAAGGGAGCGCGCAACAAAGACACCTTTATCCTCTTCAAGCAGCCCTGCTCGTGCCGGTGCATCACTTGAGTTAGTGTTTCACTACTCATGGAGGATGGTTTCGTGACTGAGTTAGTGTGGCACTCTCCTATGGCAACTAGCCTGCTGCTGGGCTTGCTCGGCTGCTGTGTCGGCAGCTTTATCAATGTAGTCGTTTACCGCTTGCCGATCATGCGACAGCGCTCTGAGGATACTAGCGGCTTTAATCTGGCTTGGCCCCCGTCAAGCTGTCCTCGCTGCGGCATTGCAATAAAGACCCAACAAAATCTACCCATCATTTCATACCTCTGGTTAGGCGGTCGCAGCGCTTGCTGTCAGGAACACATCAGTCGTCGTTATATCGCAACGGAAATTTCAGCGGGATTACTCACTGCTGGGATCTCTTTCTGGCTGCTCAACCATCAGCTTGATATGTCTCGCGTCTCTGCGTTACTGCTCCCCACCTTGCTTTTGGTTTGGTGGTTGGTCGCCATCGCCGGGATGCTTTGGCACAGCAGCGAAGATACTAAGACGCTTTGGCAGAGCTTACTTTGGCTAGGCTTACTGACGGCGAGCCAGCAAGATGCATTTTCGTTGAGTAAAGCGATTTTCGGCATTTGCTTGATTTATTTCCTCGCCCTGCTGTGGCGTCAGAGTTCAATCTTCCTGGGCCGCAAAGACGCACCACGCCCTACCCACATCAGTCAGCACTCACTGGATCCGTCATGGCACAGCCTGGCTGCCTTGGCCGCCTGGTTTACTCTGCCCGATGCCGAAGCATTGGCGATCGGTTTTGCGGTGGCAGCCGCCTGGGGGTTATGGACCGCTCGTACAGATCACTTTTCCACCAAACCAACGCAGTGGGGGGCGAGAGCGATTCAGCTGATGAGCGTTGTCACATTCGCCGCCGCATGGGCGCTGATCTTGGCAGATCTGTAGGTATGGTCTGCTCCCCATGGCCCAATGTTCTTGAATTGAGAATTAGGATTGCCCGAGGGCTGAATCCGACTGCTCTCTTGAGTAAGGGCTTAGCAACAGGTCCTATGTTGATGTACGCAGCTGCTCTCCATCGAGCACCGAGCAGCGCCCGGTTAGCGCCGACTGGCCTGTTTTTTGCGCCTCCTCGAACACCAGTTCATAGCTCAGCTGTCCTCGCTCGATCCGAACCTCAAAGCCTGAGCTTGGCTGCACTGATTCGTTCACAAAGTTGATGAGCACCTCGCTCGGTGTGATCACCAGACGATTAGAGTTGAGAGAAGTGATCCTGCCGCCAAACCCGCCAACAAATTCGGCTCGAGCAGTGACGAGGTCTAGGCGAAACATATGCTGCAAACGCTCTGGGTCCTCAACCAGACAAACCAAGTGTTCGGTATAACGCGGGGGCTGTGGTTCGCGATTTTTAGCCTCACTACAGCCCACTAGACACAGGCCAAACAGACCCCAAGCCCCTGATCGAAGGAGTCTATGCATGGGTTCAAAGCGTTCGAGAGTCATGATCCAAAACCGCCGCTCATATCTTTTTTACTACCATTCATCAGCATTGATTCGTTTTTGCCAACCATAATTTTACAAGTGCAGGCGTTTTAACGATGTCATCAGACCTCACTTTTTAATGAAACCCAACGCTCATGTCCCAGTTTAAACTCGCGACCAAATCGTCGATATTTTTGCTGTTGATCTGTTTATCAACCAGTCTGACTGTCGGATGGATCAGTTACATCAACAGCAAGGCGGCTTTGGAGGCTCAAACCTTTGATCGCCTGACGGCAATTCAGACAGCGAAAACCGCAGAGATCGAGCGTTATTTCCGCCAAATTGCCAATCAGATACAGACCGTCGCTGAGAATCCAAACACGGTAACTGCACTAAAGGATTTCTCGGAAGCCCTTACTAGGCTCGATGAGGCACACGACGATGGGGAATTGACCGCAACTAAAGCAGTTCTTGAGCAGTTTTATCATGAAGATTTCCTGCCTCGATTGGCACCACTCGGCGGTCAGGCCTCGGTTGCTAGCAGTCAGGAGCAAGTGTTAAGCACCTCGTCGCTGATCCCGAGACATGCCGCCGGGCTGCACCTACAAAGCCACTACATCGCAAATAACCCCAACGTTACAGGCGAGAAACACCTGCTCACTCGTAGCCCTACTGACAAGAGTAACTACGCAGACGTGCATGAGACCTACCATCCGGTTTTTCGCAATTTTTTGGAGAAGTTCGACTATTACGACCTATTTTTGGTGGACAGTCGCACCGGCAACATCGTTTATTCCGTCTTTAAAGAAATCGATTTCGGTACCAGCCTCACTGGAGGCCCCCACCGCCACACCAACCTTGCCCGTGCATTTAACTTGGCAGATCAAGCCAGCGGGCCAGGTTCCGTGCACTTTGTTGATTTTGCGCCATACCTGCCCTCTTACAGAGCTCCCGCCGCCTTTATCGCCAGCCCCATCTTTAATGATGGGGAGCAACTGGGCGTGCTGGTATTTCAGGTTCCCGTAGATCGTATAAATGACATCATGACCAGTAGCGGTCAGTGGTCTGAGCACGGGCTTGGTGCCTCTGGAGAGACCTATTTGATCGGGCCAGATTTTACGATGCGCAGCGGTTCACGGTTTTTTATCGAAGACTCTGAGGGTTATCTAACGACCCTCAAAGATCTTGACTATCCTGACGAGCGAATTGCGCAGCTACAGCAGTACGGTACCTCAATCCTGACCCAGACAATCAGCACAGATGCAGCAGTATTGGCGCTCGCAGGACAGCGCGGCACTGAAATTATTGAGGACTATCGCGATGTGGATGTATTGAGTTCCTACGGCCCCCTGGACTTTGGCTCAGACCAATGGGCCGTGATCGCTGAGATTGATGCCGAGGAAGCCTTTGCTCCGGTGGCGTCGTTACAGCGCACGATCACCCTTTGGACTTTGTCAATTGCAGCCTTTGTCGTCGCCTTGGGCCTATGGATTGTCAGACGCGTCACCCAGCCGGTCATCGCGCTAACCGAAGCGGCCAAGCAAGTTGGCTCCGGCGGTGAAGTTAAACCTCTGGAACAACGGTCGTCTGACGAGATTGGCGAACTGACGAGCCAGTTTAATCAGATGGTCCACAACCTACACCAGCAGCAAATCACCATTGACCGCCAAACCTCCGAAAACTACCAGTTGTTACTGAATGCACTACCCGAGCCCATCGCAAACCGATTAAAGAACGGCGAAGCAAAGATCGCAGACGCCTTTCCAAGCGTAAGCGTGCTGTTCGCCGA